>JAQUVW010000007.1 GCA_028693235.1 Candidatus Gastranaerophilales bacterium | reverse complement strand
TGAAAAAGACAAATTGCTTGATACAATGGCAAAAGAGCACCCTGAAATAAAGGATAAATTAAACAAAGTAGAAGAAAAAACAAAAGAAATAAAAGAAGAAACCGACAAGAATATCAAAGAACTTGAATCAACAAGAGATACAAAAACCGATGGACTGAACGGTGAAATCCAAACTCTTAAAACAGAGCTTGCTCAAGCTGAACAAAAAGAAAAGACGGATAAAGTCCTTAAAGAAAATATGACAGGTGACCAAGCTGCAGCCATTGAATTCGCAAAACAATTTGAAGGAATGAGCGAAGACGAAATGCGAAAAGTCTTTAAAGAAAAAGGTTACCAATTTGACTCAGGAGCATGGTGTGCAGACTTCGTAAGAATGGCACTTGGCGAAGGCGTAGGATTAGACAATCTCCCTGATTGGTACAAAAACTCCTCAAACCCTGCATATTGTCCGACCTTATACAGCGAAGCATCAGCAGCAGGTGCCGTAATTGACATAAGTCAAGCAAAACCGGGTGATATGGTTTTATTTGACTGGGATGGCGACAACAACTCTGACCACGTCGGAATATTAGTCGACTCAGGTGACGGTTACAACATTAAAACAATCGAAGGTAACACTTCCGGAAGTTCAAGCAGTTGTGTAGCATATAAAGACCGCGATATGAGCACAATAAGAGCAATTGTTTCAATGGGCTAAACCCACAACAAAAATGACTTTATTAAAAAATCTTTTTTGTTACAAATTATTAACACATTCTAAATCTCTTTCTCCATGTCTTAAAGTAAACATCTTAAAATGCCGATAATCATGGTATAGCGGTAGTCTATACCGTCATGGATAGGGATAAAATAAAAAGGGAAAAACCAATATGTGGCGTGATTTATTATTAAAACTGGTACAAAACGGAAAGCTTGATACAAGCAAAGTAAATGAAGATGACCTGAAAAAACTTCAAGACTCCCAAACGAAAGAGCAAGAAGGAATAGCAGGTGAGTCTATATTTGCACAAGGTGTATCTTTTGACATCGCAAATTCAATGAAATATTTCGTTGAAGAAGATGAAGACGGAATGAAAGAAATCACGACAGATGTCAAAGATGCCGATATGACAGATGAACAAAAGAGTGTCGTTCAACTGGTACAAGAGCTTCTTAACGTAAAAGAGGTTCAAAAAGCAGCAGATGCAAATAACGATGGAAAAATCGACAACGACGAAATACAAACTATGTTAAAAAACATCAGTGCTTTTGACACAGATTCCGGAAATATTTCATCTGATGATGTCGAAAAATTATTTCAAGATTTAGACGTTAATCTTTCTGACCTTATCAGCAATGTGGCAAAATCATTAGACCCAGAAACAGAAACAGAAACTGAAGGCAAACTTGAAGATATCGAAGACCCTGCAGAACAAGAACGTGGAGAAACTTACTCTCCAAAAACGAGTAACGCAAGCACACCATCAAGCAGTTACCAATGTGCTCCATCAGGCGGTGTGGGAGGAACAGGAGGCACAGGCTCAAGTTCAGGCAGCAACGGAGCAGGAAATACTTCTGCAACAAATCCAAGCTCTGAAACAGCGGATGCAAGAACTCCTGATGAAATTAAAAAGGAAATAGAAACAAAAGAAACCGAAAAAGAAACTGTAAATACAGATACAGAAGAAAAAATTCAAGCTGAACAAGAAAAATACGACGAAGCTGTCCAAAAAGCTATGGAAGAAGAAAAAGTCGATGAAAAAGTTCAGCAAGAATACGACAAAAAGAGTGAAGAACTTGCAAAAGAAATCTCAACTCAAGACAAAAATATCCAAGACGCTGAAGGAAAAATCCAAGACGCTACAGCCACAATAGAAGCAAAAACTACAGCTATCAGTGACGTAGAAGGACAAATCGGCAATCTTCAAAGTAGCATGTCATCTGTCGATGAAAAAGCTGAAGACGCAGCCTCTAAAAAAGCTGATATACAAGGAAAAATTGACAACTTAACAAAAGAAAAAGAAACTTTGGAAGCTGACAAGAAAAAGGCAGAAGAAGATAAAACCAAAGCTGAAGAAGCTAAAACTAAAGCTCAAGAAGCTAAAACTAAAGCTCAAGAAGAAAAAGACAAATTGCTTGAAACTTTAGCTAAAGACCACCCTGAAATGAAAGACAAATTAGACAAAGTTGCCGAAAAAACTAAAGAATTAAAGGCAGAAACTGATGAAAAAATCAAATCCCTAGAAAGTGAAAAGAAAACTAAAGTTGATGGTTTAGACAAGGAAATCCAAACCCTTAAAACAGAACTTGCTCAAGCAGAACAAAAGGAAAAAACTGACAAAGTCATTGCAGAAAACAGAACCGGACCTGTATTTGATTTTGAAGAAAACTTATCAGATTCTCAAAAAGCCGACCTTGAAAAATTCAAAAAATTATACACTGACAATAAAGACAAATATGAAAAAGTTGCAGAAGCAACCGGCGTACCTGCTGAACTTGTTGCGGCAATACACTGGAGAGAATCTTCAGGTAACTTCAACACTTACCTTCACAATGGCGACCCACTCGGAAAACCGACAACGCACGTACCCGCCGGCAAAAACTTCAACGATTGGACAGAAGCTGCTATCGACGCTATAAACAGCCAAGATAAAGGAAGTTTGGCAAACAATTCTGATGACCTAGATGCAATTGCCGATTACGCAGAAAGATATAACGGTCTTGGATATAGAAACAAAGGTGTAGCATCACCTTACGTATGGGCAGGAACCACAAATTATTCCGGTGGTAAATATGTCGCAGACGGCGTTTATGACTCAAGTGCCTATGATCAACAACTCGGTGTTATGGTTATGCTTAAATCAATTATGGAATAGCATCAACTATATTAAATTGAAAACGGAGACAAATTGTCTCCGTTTTTGTCTTTTTATTAAATTAAACATTGCAGTAAATATTTGAATACTTATAATAAAATAAAACTATAGCCACTTGGTTAATATAAAAGTAGCATCAAAAAATACTATATTAAGTTACCAGTGGTAACTTCTGTGAAGTTATACGAGGACATATCTATATGAATAAAATTTCAATTTATATAGTCGAAGATTATCTCCTTACAAGAGTCGGTTTAAAACACACATTGGCAGGAATTAAAGGATTAAAAATCCTCGGAGATTTTGAAGCGGCAGAAGAATGTATATTAGCAATGCAAAAAGAAGTTGCCGATATTATTTTTATGGACTTAGGATTGCCGGGAATGAATGGAATCGAAGCAACAAAGTTATTGAAAGAAAAATATCCTTCTACAAAAATAATAGTCCTCACTTCACATGAAAAAGATGATACAGTTTTAGCATCAATTTCAGCAGGAGCTGACGCTTATTGCATGAAAGACCCTGACGATGAAACCATAGTGAATGCTATAGCCAGTGTAACAAAAGGTGCTTTATGGTTAGACTCTCAGGTTGCCTCAATTCCGGCAAAATACATGCCCAGACCAGACATATCAAACATTAACAATCTATACCCTGTACCAAATAATGACATAAAACTTTCAGACAGAGAAAAAGAAGTATTAAAACTAATGATTCAAGGTAAGACAAACCCTGAAATCGCAACGGAAATAATGGTAAGCACCCATACAATAAAAGCACATGTTGCGAGTATTTTAGTAAAACTAGATGTTCAAGACAGGGTTCAAGCCGCAGTAAAAGCAACTAAATTAAACTTGGTTGAACAGCACTAGACAAGCAATAAGGTCATATATGTTTAAGAATAAAAAAACAACGGTAAACATACTAACCATTACAGGAATCATATTGGTCATCGCCGGCTTCATTATTCCCTACATTGAGGTTAAAATTATAGATGCAATTTTGCTCATTATACTTATTGTTTTTCTTCGATTGATATATATACAACATAAAGATTACAGCTTTTTATTTAAAAAATACACAGAGCAAAAAGTAATAATATCAGATATCTTCAAATATTGTCCTGACTTGATTTTTCTTAAAGATACGAACTTTAGATACATAGACTGTAATAAAGCATTCATAGATTTTAATGAATTCGGCAAAAAAGAAAACGTTATTGGATTGACAGACAAAGACCTTTTGGAGCAAGAAACAGCACGATTGATTAAAGAAAATGATGAATTTGTTTTAAAAAGCCAAAAACAATTCAAATATATACAAAGAATTCGAACTTTATCAAATAAACCTATTGTTGCAGAAATCGTAAAAGCACCTTTTTTTATTAATGGAGAGCTTAAAGGTTTAATGGGAATAGGCAGAGATGTAACCCAAAGAGAACTTTTGCGTATGGAAGTTATGCAAAAGCAATCACTTCTTGTTGCTTTTTTTGAGAACTTGCCTTATATAGCATTCATTAAAAATATTGATAACAACATTATATTCGGAAACCGAGAGCTAAAAAGAATATTAAATATTGATGAAAACAATATGGACCCAATTTCTCTAGAGAATTATCTTCCTGAAGCTCAACTTGAACAATGTCGAAAAGAAGATAACCAAATAACTTTCGACAAAAAAGCTATAATAAAAGATTTAACATTAGATTTAGCGGGTAAAAAATTCCATGGCGAAATTCACAAAGCCCCTGTGCTAAACGGTAGAGGGAAAGTAACAGATTTTGTTGTTATAGTCAGAGATATAACTATATATAAAGAAAATGAGAAGCAAAAAGAAACATTCATTGCAACACTGACACATGACTTAAAGACTCCTGTTTCAGCACAAATAAGAGCTTTGCAACTAACTTTAGACGGTCATTTCGGAGATATTACGAAAGAACAAAAAGTCATACTAAAACAAACAATGAACTCTTGTAAATTCATGAAAAACATGATTTCAACGATTCTCACAACATACAAACAAGAAGACGGGCGATACATTCTGCAATATGAACCATTTGAGGTTATGGACATAGTCAACAACAGCATTACTGAGTTAGCTTATCTCATTGAAGAAAGAGAACAAAAAGTCATTGTTGAAAACAATCTTACTCAAAATTTTATCGAAGGGGATAAAATAGAGCTAAAAAGAGTAATAACAAACCTTATCTCAAATGCCGTTTCTTATACTACATCTCGCACAAAAATAACCATACGACTCTCTAATGACGAGGAAGATTTCAAGTTCACGGTACACAATGACAGCTTGTATATCAACAAGGAAGAACTTCAAGGTTTATTTGAAAAATACATCTCAAACGCAACAAAATTCAGACAAATCGGTAATGGATTGGGGCTTTATTTGTCAAAAGAAATAATTAAAAAACATAGCGGACAAATGATAGCTATAAGCGAAAAAGGGAAAGGCAACACTTTCGGATTTATAATCCCATTAAAAAAGCCTGCTCTGCTATCAAAAAGTAATGTTGAAAAAAATTAACAAACCATTGACAAAGTTGCGAAAATAAGTCAAAATGATAATAGTTATTATTTTAGGTGGTTAGATGAATTATTCGAAACAACGTGAACTAATTCTTGAAACGCTTACCCAAAATGTGGTTCACCCTTCTGCAGACTATATTTATAATATTTTAAAAAAAACCTACCCAAACATAAGCCTTGCAACAGTTTATAGAAATTTGAATAAACTTGCCGAGTTAGGGGTAATAAAAAAAATAGAAGGGCTTGAAGCCAGTGATCACTTTGACCACAATACTTTTGAGCATTATCATTTAATATGTATTGAATGTGGCAGAATTTTTGATGTTCCTGCTGATATTGCACCGGATATATGCGAAAAACTTGAAGAAAAAACTGGCTTTAAAGTAATTAAACACGAAATTACATTCAGAGGCGTTTGTCCTGAATGCCAAAGTAAATGCGAGAAAAATACTATCGAATAACTCAGACACCGGTTAGTAAAGGAGAGTCTAATATGGATTTAAAAGGTTCAAAAACAGAAAAGAACTTGATGGAAGCTTTTGCAGGAGAATCCCAAGCCCGCAATAAATATACTTATTTTTCATCTAAAGCTAAAAAAGACGGATACGTCCAAATCGGTCAATTCTTTGAAGAAACAGCGAATAACGAAAAAGAACATGCAAAAATTTGGTTCAAATTATTAAATGGCGGCTCTATTGACGACACCATTAAAAACCTTGAAGAAGCTGCTAACGGCGAGAATTACGAATGGACAGATATGTATGCTAAATTCGCAAAAGAAGCTCGTGAAGAAGGCTTTGAAAAAATTGCCGTTCTTTTTGAAAAGGTAGCCGAAATCGAAAAAGCTCACGAAGAAAGATACCGCAATCTTTTAGCGAACATAAAAGAAGGAAAAGTTTTTGTAAGAGAAGATGAGTCTGTTTGGGAATGTTCAAACTGCGGACACTTGTATGTAGGGAAAGAAGCTCCAACAGTTTGTCCTGTATGTAATCACCCGCAATCATATTTCTTCCTTAAAAAAGCTAATTATTAAGATTGCAAACATCTTGTATAAAGAGCAGGGGTCTTTTGCCTCTGCTTTTTAATTTACAAAAAAGCCTTTTCAATTTTTTCGATATAATACTCAACAATTTCCAAAAGAGCATGCAAAGAAAGTGCGATGACTTCGATTTCGTCTTTCCAAGGCTTAAACCCGCACGAATCGGGCAAAATCGCTAAAGGATTATTCGGAAAATCTCTACAAACATCTGGACGATTTTCATAATCATTGCACAAATTATTTTCAGACAATTTGGGGCAATGATAGAAATAGACACTTTCAGTATCACCGTATTTAGCTTCTAAAAGTGAAACGTATTCTGGGTAGATTTTTTTAGCTTCATCAATATTTTCATAAGGAATAAAAACACTCAGGAACTGAGTTGCGAACTTGTCACCATTGTCAGCCTTTTGTTTTAATTCAGAAGGAGAAAATTCGCTGCAAGCGAAATTGCAACACAAGGCACATTTTTCGCAGTGGAAATCCTCTCTGTAAGCCAAAATTTGTTGCAGGCGAACATAAATATCACGAGATATTTCATTTTTCAATTTAGAGAGTGCTTCTTTTTGCCATTCTTTGTAGGAGCATTCGGGAGGTAATTTTGCAAAAAGTAGATTTTCAGCCTGCTTAAATTCGCAAACATCTTTGCAATTAGTACAGAAATGTTTTACTTTTAAGGCTAAAAGCACTTTTTTTATAGAGTCTTCCGATTTAAAAAAGATATCTCGATAAATCTTTCTTTTCTTAACATAATCTTGTTTCAAACTATCCATAGTCAATATATTATATTAAAATAAAAGCAATGAAAAGAATTAATCAATTATCAATACATGTAATCAACCAGATAGCAGCGGGGGAAGTAATAGAACGCCCGTCATCAGTAGTGAAAGAGCTTGTTGAGAACTCTGTCGACGCAGGTGCAACAAAAATTGAGGTTTCGATTTCCAACGAATGTAGAGATATAAGAATTGCAGATAACGGCTCCGGCATTCATCCTGACGACATTGAACTTGCTTTTTCAAAGCATGCTACAAGTAAAATTTCCAACGAAAATGACTTATGGAATATTCACACGCTTGGCTTTAGAGGAGAAGCACTTGCCAGCATAATTTCAATAGCAAAAGTCACCTGCACAACAAGAACCAAAGAGTTTGAATACGGAACGAGAGTCGAATCGCAAAACTCTGTAGTAAAAAAATCCCAAACAGGCTGTGCCATAGGCACGATAATGGAAGTTAAAGACTTGTTTTTTAACCAACCCGTAAGACTAAAATTTTTAAAAAGTGCAAAAACAGAATTTGCTTACATTCAAGAATTAATGCAATCAATTGCTTTATCGCACCCTGAAGTAGCTTTTGTCCTGAAAAACAACGGCAACAATATAATTTCAACAGGACAAAATTCTGACCTTTTAACAAGGATAAACGAAATATATTCAAGCTCATTTGTTGAATTTTTAAGACCCATTGAGAAAACAGACGAGCTCTCAAAGCTTAAGATTACAGGTTATACTAGCACTCCTGCCTATACCCGTTCAAGCAAAAAAGCAATTTATACCTTTATAAATTCAAGAATGGTTAAATGTCCTATCTTGCTAAAAGCAATCGATTTAGCATACAAAAACATGCTTCCGCATGGGAAATATCCGTTCGTCGTGTTAAATTTAGAAATTCCGACTTCTGATGTGGACGTAAACGCCCACCCGACAAAGAGAGAGGTTCGATATAAAAACCCTAATCAAATATTCAATTTTTTATATAGTGCAATAGATTTAGCCCTTTCAAATCGGACTTATTCTACCGATAAGGAAACAGAAAACATTAATATTTTACCTTTTACCCAAACTTCAAAAGAATCAGACAATGCTGTTTATATAACAGAAAAAAATGATACGGCAACAATAAATACAGAAAGATATTCTGCACCACAGATTTTCCCTGTAAAAGAGAGCCAATCGCCAGTGCCACAAAAAAGCTTTAAAATAGAACTTGAACCCCAGACGGAAGACTCTCGTGACTATAACATAATCGGTCAGTATTATAACACCTACATTTTGATTGAAACTAAAGCAGGACTTGAGATTGTAGACCAACATATTGCTGACGAAAGATATATCTATGAAAAGCTCAAAAGCAATAAAAATAACGCTTCACAGCTTCTTTTAATTTCTGATATTTTAAATCTTGAAACCAGCGAAGTAGAGCTCCTTATGCAAGCCAAAGACAAATTGATGTCTTTCGGTTATCAAATCGAAAAAATTTCAGCTACACAAATTATATTCAGGAAAGTCCCTCAAATTATAGCCCACATAAAACCTGTAGATATAGTAGCAGAGCTTTTAGTTAATATAAAAGGCAACCTTGATTCATTAGAAGAAAAAATTTTAATAACAACGTCCTGCAAAGCAGCAGTAAAAGCTGGTGAGCATCTAAACTTGTGGCAAATGGAAGAACTTATCAAAAACTGGAAAAAGACGAAACACCCATACACATGCCCGCATGGACGTCCGATATCAAAAACGCTTTCAAACAAAGAAGTAGCCGCATTTTTCAATAGAAATGCCTAGCAAGATTTTTATACATTAAGAATAATATTTTTTTCAAGTTAAAAAAACTTCCTTAAAGAACACCTTAAGGAAGAAGTAAAAATTAGTAAAAGAGACATCACTAATATGCTGGCATATTTTTTTTACAATTTCTAACATGAAGACAAAAATTGTAAACATATATGAATAAGGGATATACTAGGTGTTGAGAAGTTTCAAATTAATAAGTATACTAAGTACACTTAATGTTAATCTTTGTAAAATAACTGTTAACATGAGAGCACAAAAAGGCAATAAAAATTTTCAGCTTATTTTAATAAAGTATAGACAATAGAATGGTATATTTATGCGTATTTCAGAGCAGATTACACAACAGCCGCAAACGAAAGTGCGACAAGGGGAACAGGCAAAATCACATTACAATCCTAACTTCAAAGGATTAGGCGTCGACTCAGTCGTAATAAATGTCATGGATGCAATCGAAAGAGGAGGACTCTTTGCATCTTTTTGTATCCAAGATACACTTGGAACCAACTTGCCACGCCCGATTGCGGGCTTAACACGTAATAAAAAAGAAAACGCAGGTAAAAAGAATACAACTTTCGCTTTAAAAGAAGCTATTCGCGAATTCACAACAGGTCCGAGCATGTTTATAATACCGAGCATGGCTCTTGCAGGACTTACAAGAGGTATCGGAAAAACGACAAATGTACCGGCAGCTTTTATTAAAGGCTTGGGCGATATATACAAAAACACTGTTTCTCCCGAAAATATTACCGACGGAGTAAAACTTAAAAAAGATTTCTATAAAAATGTTGTTTCCAATATTATTGAAGAAACCACAGGTCAAAAAGGCAAAATTGTCGAAAAAGAAATAGACGAAATCGCATCTGACTTAATTAATTTAGGAAGCAAAAAGAAAAAAGGCTTAATAACAAATATGCGAGGCATAAGAGTTGAAGGCTCTCAACAAGATGCCTTAAACGACGTTGCGGAAAAATTTGTTAAATTAACTAAAAAATACGCCGACAATCCGACTTCAGACTTTTTGACAGCAAAAATCAAAAATGCAAAAGTTGAAGGTGGCTCAATCGCAACAACCTTCAAAAAAATGGTATCTCATATCGCAGACTACAGCGATGATGCGATAAAACAAACCCAAAAAAACTTTACAAAAGCACCTGAAAACTTTGTTGAAACTGTAGGCAAATTCGTTGACAAATTTAACGTAAAAAGAATAAATACAAGATTTGGCGTAAACATCGGAATGATGGCTGCCGTAATGGGATTTTTGTCTATTATTCCTAAATTATACAATATAAGTAAAGACAATCCTGCTTTAAGAGGTCTTGAAGAACAACAAGCACAAGGAGCTGTTCCAACTGCAAATAGCCAAACAGCAACAAAACCTAACCAAACTCAAGAAACAACGGAAACAGATAAAAAACAAACAAATGCAAAACAACCATCTTTCGGTATGAATCCTGCAAAAATGGCAGATAATATTGTCAATGGTTCAGGATTATCAAAAATTGCAAAGACCATAGAATTTGATGGCGTAGATATGTCATTTCCGATGTTAATGACTGCAATGCTTGGTGGAGTTTTAGCCCCCAGAATTGTCCAAGCTCAAGACAATTATGACCGTGAAGAAATCATAAGACGTGATACTATCTCAATTGCAACAATGGGTTTTGGAGCCAGAGCTTTAGCAAAACTTTTCACAAAAAGCTCAGAAGCAAAATCAGGATATGTACTAGCGATTAAAGACGACGCATTTAAAGCCAAAACTCCTATAGGAAAATTCTTAGACTATCTTAAACCCGTAAAAGGTATCCAAATACTTAAAAGTGACGCCTTAACTTCAAAATACAGTAACCTTGAAGACTACAAAAAAGGTATTGAAGGCTTCTGCGAATTTGTCGATAACCAAGGCGGCAATTTGAAAAAAATATTCAGCACTACCGATAAATCTAAAACATTACTCGAAAATATCTGTGGCGGTGCCGAAAATTTTGCAAAAGCAGACAACAAAACTATTTCCGACTCAATTAAAAAAGCGGTTACCAATAAATCAAAAGATATTGATGATTTGTACGGCTTATTTAAAAACAACATTGGTGCTGACGGCAAAACAATTTATAACGAATTTTTACACAAAGCAAAAGCTCTTAACAGCAAATTCGACTTCTTATCAATGTGCGTATTAGTACCTGCTTTCTTAGGCTTCGCCTTACCAAAGATAAACGAACACATTACTAAGAAAAAGTTCAAAAACAGAAACGCTAAAGCGGCAGAAACAAAACCTGAAACTCCAAATCAAAACGGAACCGCTCAAACTCCAACTAAAATAGCCGATTCTAAAACTCAAGCATATAAAACATATCAAAACCCTTATTTTATGGCTGTTCCCAAAGAGACAAAGCAAGAACAAAATAGCGTTTATAAAAAAATAGAAACGAAACAAAAATAATTATTTTATTAAAAAAGCTTTCTTTATAGGAAGCTTTTTTTGTGGATAAAATCGTCTAATCGCTGTATTAAAAGTATGTTAAAAATTTACTCCAAAGTTGAAATATATGCTAGAATAGACTAGCACAACCGAAATAAAAAAGGAGGCACTATAGTGACCAAAGATGATTTAGTTTTTATGGATGGCGAATATGTAAAAATGAGTGAAGCCACCATCCCTGTCAGAAATCACGCATTCTTGTACGGAACATCTGTTTTCGAAGGTATTCGTGCATACTACAACAAAGAAGAAAACCAAATGTATGCGTTTAGAGTAAAAGAACACATGGAAAGATTAATCCGCAGCGGAAAAATCATGCACATGCATACAAAATATACAGCTGATGAGCTTGTAGAATTAGCAAGAGGACTATTCAAGAAAAACGACTATAAAGCAGATGCTTATATGCGACCACAAATTTATAAAAGTGCGTTAAAAATCGGACCCGGCTTAATTGATAACCCTGATTCACTTTTAATTTTCACAATTCCATTGGGTGATTATATTGATACATCAAAAGGTTTGAGCGTTTGCGTTTCAAGCTGGAAACGTTCTGATGACAATGCAATTCCGCCACGTGCAAAAGTTTCCGGTTGTTATGCAAATACAGCTCTTATCGTAACCGACGCAAGAATGGCCGGTTTTGACGATGCTATCGTTCTTTCACCGGACGGACACGTGACAGAGGGCTCTGCAATGAACTTATTCTTGGTTCAAAACGGCAAACTCGTAACCTCAAATACCACTGATAATATTTTGGTTGGCGTTACCAGAAACACAATTATTGAGATTGCAAAAGACTTAGGCATAGAAACTGTTCAAAGAGAAATCGACAGAACAGAACTTTATATCTCTGACGAAGCTTTCTACTGTGGCACAGGTGCTCAAATCAGTCCTATAACTAAGATTGACAATAGACTCGTTGGAACAGGAGAAGTCGGACCTATTACTGACAAAATTCAAAAATTATACTTTGATGTTGTAAAAGGCAAAGTCGAAAAATACAAAAAATGGTGCACACCTATTTATGATTAATTTTTTAGGACTTTGTATTCAAAACCTAATAACATCAATCAAATACATTTTTGACAAAAATGTAAAGTTTGGCTCTGTAATAAGCAGAGCAGCAATGATTAGTTATGACTCGCTGCCGATAGCACTTATCATAGTGTTTATCGCAGCTGTTGTCATAGCACTTCAAGTTTCCAAACAATTTTTGATGAGCGGAGCAGAAAACTACGTAGGCGGATTTCTGGCTATTGCTTTGATTAGAGAAATAGCACCGGGATTTGCAGCTTTAGCGATTAGTGCAAGAGCCGGAACAGCAATAAGTGCTGAAATCGCTAATATGAAAGTCACATCTCAAGTAGATGCAATGAAAACATTGAAAGTAAATCCTGTAGGATATTATTTTGCACCCAGAATTATTGCAGCAGCAGTAACTGTTCCAATGGTCGTGCTGATAGCAGAATTGTTCGGCATAATCGGCGGAATGTTGGTTTCATACGCAACAATCGGCTTGCATCCCAATAGATATATGAACTCTGTGTGGTTATGGTTAAACACAAGAGATATCTATATCAGCGTTATTAAAGGTGCAATTTTCGGAATTATCATAACAACGGTTTGTGCAACACAAGGTTATCAAACAGAAGGCGGAGCAAAAAACGTTGGTATATCAACAACAGAAGCAGCAATTAAAGCAACTGTTTATCTACTTGTTGCCGACTTGTTATTAGCCCTTTTGTTTTATTATAATTTACCGAGTTAAATTAGCTAAACGCTTAAACTCATCAGGTCTTTGAGATTTAGCCAAAGCATCATCTAAATCAATAGAACCTTGCAAATATAAGTTTTTCAAAGCAGTTTCGAGCGTTTGCATACCGAATTGTGCCCCAGTTTGCATCATAGAATATATTTGAGCTGTTTTGCCTTCTCTGATAAGGTTCGCAATAGCTGTATTTACGACCATGATTTCTTGAGCCATTATACGACCTTTTTTTGATTCGCCGTCATCATCAAGCCTTGGAAGCAAAGTTTGAGAGAAAACAGCAATCAAAGAAGTTGATAGCTGGACTCTAACTTGTTGTTGTTGAGCCTCAGGGAATACATCAATAATACGGTCGATAGTTTGACTTGCAGAAGATGTATGCAAAGTTGCCATAACCAAGTGACCTGTTTCAGCGGCAGTTAATGCCAAACTTATCGTTTCAAGGTCCCGCATTTCACCTACAAGTATAATGTCAGGATCTTCTCTTAATGCAGAACGCAAAGCATTTGCAAATGAACGGGTATCTTGCCCGAGTTCTCTTTGGTGAACGACGCTTTTTTTAGAATAATGGACATACTCAATCGGGTCTTCAATAATCAAAATATGCTCGGAGCGTTGCTCGTTAATATGGTCAATCATAGACGCCAAAGTTGTAGATTTACCACTACCGGTAGGTCCAGTAACCAAAATCAAGCCTCTAGGACGTTCTGTAATAGTTTTTACCGTAGGAGATAGCCCCAAAGATTCAAACGACGGAATAACAGCATTAATTGTTCTGAATGCAGCTGCATAAGAGCCTTTGTCTTTATATATATTTACACGGAAACGACCCAAACCGTGAATACCGTAGCTGAGGTCGAGTTCCCAAACTTGTTCAAGGGTTCTACGTTGTTCGTTACTCAACATCGGAAATAGGAGAGATTCGACATCATCAGGAGTTAATGCAGAATACTCCATTCTAAGCAAATTACCGTCCACTCTTATAACGGGAGGTAATCCGTTTGATATATGTAAGTCACTTGCCCCTTTGTTGACGGCAGCCTCAAGTAATTCTTCTATTAACATTGGTATCACTCCAAATACAATAAACTTTATTTATTAACTATAATAGCGTCTTGTTTGTTTTTATTCAATACTTTTGTTTTTTTATTTTTTGCACGGCTCCAGAAATAATAAACAGGGAAGCCGGCTAAAGTAATCAACAAACCAGGTAAAGTTGAAGTCGGTTTATCCAAAGTCAGACATCCAACGATAAATGTAATTGCCGAAATAAAAGTAATCGGGAAGAAGTTATTTACGGTAAGAATTTTAGGTTCATCTGCAAATTTTCTTCTGTAGACAAATATACCGAAAGTAGTTATAGCGTAGAATATCAAGTTAATATAAATAACGAAATCCAATAAAAGGTTGTAATCTCCAACAAAAAGGACTAAACAGCAAATCCACATACCTTGCATCCATAGAGAATTTACAGGAACTTTTGTATGTCTGTTAATAGCAGCCAATCCTCTAAAGAACAATCTGTCTTTTGCCATTTTATAATATACACGAGAACCAGTCATAATCATACCGTTTGCACATCCAAAAGCTGAAATCATAAGGATAACAGCAATAATAGCCTCACCGACTTTGCCAAACATAGCACCCATAACAGCAGAAGCCACAATGTCTTCATGTGCATTTTGTATAGCATCTAAAGGAATGGTATAAACATATACAGCGTTTATTAACAAGTACAAAATAACGACCAATCCAACACCATAAACCATGGCTCTTGGGATATTTTTTTCAGGTTCTTTAATTTCACCTGCGATAAAAGTCAGATTATTCCAAGTTATAGCTGCAAACAATGCCCCGACAGTGGCAGTAGCGATAGTTCTCAAGTCGCCCAAATGCATTTGAGTGCACCCATGCGGAAAATTAGCATGTATTACGTCCCAGTTCATTCCGAAGAATATTCCGCAAACAACAATGGCAATCAAAGATAAGATTTTTGTCACCGTGAACAGATTTTGAGTCAAAACGCCGTATTCAACGCCTCGAGAGTTAATATATGTGAGCATTATACAAATAAACATTGCAATCACTTGAACAGAAGATAAGTGGAACGCACCGATTGAAAACAATATGTGGGTGGAACTGATAAAAGGCACCAAAATTCCTAAGAATTTTGCAAACGCTAAACAAATAGCGGCGATAGAACCTGTTTGAATAACAAGGAACAACGTCCAGCCATAAGAAAAAGCCGTAAGGTCATTATATATTTTTTTCAAATACATATACTGACCGCCCTCTTCAGTGATATTAGCGGCCAATTCACCGTAAGCCAAAGCCCCGATTAAAGAAACGAGCCCGGCAGTAAGCCAAACAATAAGCAACATCCAAGAGGACTGTACTATTCGAGCCGTTTCAGCGGAGACGAGAAAAATCCCGCAACCAATCATATTTCCGGCTACCATAGAGATAGAATCTTGCAAACTCAAGGTTCTTCTTAAATCATTGCTCATAAATACACATTCCTACGTTAAGTGAATCGGCTCCAAAGTGCACTCTTATCCGCTAAAAGTCAGGGAAAAACAGCCTTTCGTTGGAGAACTTTAAGATTCAGAGGACTCTCTCTACGAATTAGGGAAAATAACAGGTTATGAAAGGAACAAGCTTAAACTAAAAACCGCGTCCTACAAACGCCTATGTACCTTGCCCTTTCCCCGGTAGAATCTTAAACTCCGGAAAAAGGAAGAGGTGGGATTCGAACCCACGGTACGCTCGTCACGTACGACGGTTTTCAAGACCGCTCCGATAAACCGCTCTGGCACTCTTCCAAGGAGTAATAATATACTACTCAAAAAACATTTAATTGTAAATAGCAAATAAAAATTTTTTAACAATTTTTTGTTTAAAATATCTGAAACCGGCTTGTAAAGCTTCATTCAATCTGTTATAATTGGACTTTATATTGTTTAAATGGAGATATCAATGTTGGAAAAAATCAAAGATTTTCAAATTACTATAGTCGGTATTATTATTGCTTTTGGGCTCATTTTTTGTTCTATGATTATTTCAAACAACATAAAAAAAGACGGCATATATGTAACGGGCTCGGCTTATGAGATTGTCAAATCAGACTCTGCCGCTTGGACTATACAAATAAACACACGTGGAGCAACAATTGCAAATGCTTATAGCAAAATGCAAAAAGATATTCCTGTTGTAACGAATTATTTAATATCAAAGGGCATAACCAAAGAGCAAATCGACATTTTGCCTGCATCGAATTATCCTACATACAGAAATGACCCTAAAACAGGCAATACAACTAATGATATTGCTTATTATAATTATTATCAAAACATCAAAGTCACATCGAATGATGTTAATTTAATCAAAAATTTGTCAACAGCCGTGCAAGCACTCTCTGCTCAAGACATTGAACTTACTTCAAATCCACCTGAATATCAATATTCAAAAATGGCGGACTTAAAAGTAAAATTGCTCGAAGAAGCTACTCTTGACTCAAAAAACAGAGCCAAAGCAATGCTAAAAGCTAATCACAACAGAGTAGGCAAAATCAAAGATGTAAAAATGGGCGTATTCCAAATCACAGCTCCTGACTCAAACTCTGTAAGCGACATGGGCGTAAACGATGCAACTACAATTGACAAAAAAGTAACTGCCGTTGCCAATGTATATTTTCAAATCAAATAATCAAGACTTATGAAAATTAACATTTGGCAAACACATTGCCATATATGCTTGCGATAGACCGTTTTTGTCATAAACCGACTTAACATTTACAGGGCATGAAGTTTTCTTCAAAGACTTTTGAGAAGAAGCATCTTCACCAGTTTTAGCAAGCTTCACTTGCTCATTATTTTGAACTCTGTTTGTCTTTAGCATACAACGCCCCAAATATTAACCTGCTATAATAAAGGTTTTTTAGGATAAAAAATTGCCCCGCAAATCTGATATAATACTAAAATGAAAAATTTATACACCAAAACAGACAAAAACGGGATTAAAGCTCTTTTTCAATCTATTGCACCGACTTACGATGTAATAAACAATTTGATGTCTTTAGGCTTACAAAGCCTAATCAAAAAATCCTTCATAAAGGATTTGCCAATACAGAACCCTCAATTAATATTAGACGCTTGTTGCGGCTCTGGCGACCTTTTGGTTTTTCTCGCCGACAAATACCCGAATTCAAACATTAAGGGGCTTGATTTCTCTACTACTATGCTTAAAATCGCCTCAAAAAAGCTCTCCTCTTGCAAAAACGTATCACTTGCTCAATTCGATATGACCGAATTACATAAACAGAAAATCGCACCTGACTTAATAACAATAGGCTTCGGGCTCAGAAATCTACCAAATGTAGATACTTTTTTAAAAGAAGCATACAAAAAACTTGCCCCCGGGGGAACACTTGCGATACTCGATATGGGACAACCTAACAAAATAATTAAACCCTTTTATTCAATATATTTAAACAAAATCATTCCGACAATTGCGTCTTTAATTTCAAAAAATGAAAGTGCCTATAGATATCTGGGCGAAAGTCTTAAACTTTATCCGACGCAAAAAGAAATGATTCAAAAATTAAAAAATATCGGATTTATCAATGCGAAAAACAAAAATTATCTATTCGGGACAATTGCCACACAAATAGCTCAAAAGCCAACAGAATAAAGAAAAGGAAGGGCGAGCCCTTCCGTAGTGTGTTTAGTGTTAATGTGTTTTCTTAAATAATATTTTCTTTAATAGCCTTAACTGCCGCTTGGACACGGTCATCAACGCACAATTTTTGCAAGATACTGCAAACATGAGCTTTTGCTGTATGTACACTGACTATTAATTCTTTTGCAATTTCAGTATTACTTTTACCTTTAACGAGATGCCTCAATACTTCAAGTTCTCTTTCTGTCAATTGAGCTCTGGCATCGGTTGCTTCAGCAGACGGCAAAAGACTTGTATTTTCAGGTTTTGGGAATAGATTTAAAGCGACTTTTGCAATAGCCGGATCAAGCCAACACGCACCTCTTGCAACATTTCTGATAACATCTGCAAGGGTAGAAGGATCAATATCTTTCAAACAATATGCACAAGCTCCTGAGCCCAAAGCTGCAATAACTTCTTCTGTACGTTCATGCGAAGTCAAAATAACAACATTTGTTTCAGGTGAAATTTCTTTAGTTTTTTGAGTAGCCTCAAGCCCGTTCATACCAGGCAACCCCAAATCCATTAGCACAACGTCTGGTTTTAATTTTTCAATTATTTCCAAACCTTTGACTGCGTCTTCAGATTCTCCTATAACCTCAATATGTTCAAACTCATTCAAAGTGGATCTCAAACCTACCCGAGTAAGTTTATAATCTTCAATAATAACTACCTTTATCATATCATTCTCTGTCATTGCTAAAGCCATTTTTGCCTCCGATTTATCCTAATTAGCTCAATTTTTAACTTTTAAATTATCATAAGACTAATAATAATAGTAAAATTGTAATCGTGTATTAACCAGTTAGGTAATATTTGAGGCTATACCTTAAAATTTTTTGTTTTTTAACAGTTCGCCGATCATGTATAATGAACCTGATACTATTGTGACTGAATCATGACTAAAATTATTTAATATATTTTCCGCTTCGGGTAATTTTATTTCGGACAATTTTGCACTTATGTTAAGTTTTATGTCGTTTATAGTAATTGCGTTTTTGTTTTTGAATTTATAAAAAAACACTGTATCTTCTTTTCTGAATAGGGTTTTTACCACTTTATCATATTCTTTCGTGTTCAATGAACCATATATCCAAACCCGATTTTTTTTAGGAAAATAATAATCCAAACTTTCTCTAAGCCGTAATGCTCCATCAAAATTGTGAGCTCCGTCCACTATAATAGCTCTAGAGGGTATATATTGAAGACGTGCAGGCCATGTTACGTATTGTAAAGCCGCAAACAAATCCTCATCATTTATAGCATACTTTTTGCATTTTAAAAGCGAAATAGTACTCAAAACGAGCTCTAAATTATCCTTTTGGTATAAACCGAGCATGCCGAATTGATGTTTTTGCCCATCAATTACTGCATAATTTATTTTCCCATCAAACATCAATTCAACAGAATTGTGAGCTTTTATAAGTTCTGCTGAATTTACAGAAGCCACATTAGAAACCACATCAAACCCATTGTTTTCAGGAGAAATTACAACCGGGCAACCCTTTTTTATTATACCCGCCTTCTCAAATGCAATTTTTTCGATTGTATCACCGAGCCTATCTTTATGGTCAATCGAAATAGACGTGATTATTGAACAAATATTTTCTTTTATAACATTTGTGGCATCAAACCTACCGCCCAAACCAGTTTCAATTACAGCAATATCAACATTATTTTCGTTGAAATACAAAAATGCCATTACAGTTAAAATTTCAAATTCAGTCAAATGAACATCATTAGCGTCAGCTAACATACAAATTTCGTTCACATAAAACGCAAACTTGTCTTTTGAAATATCGACTCCTGATATTTTTATCCGCTCTGTATATTCAAACAAATGGGGACTTGTATAAAGAGCTGTTTTAAACCCAGCCTGAGTTAAAATCGCAGAAAGCATCGCTGAAGTCGAGCCTTTTCCGTTAGTTCCCGCAACGTGTATGACCTTCAAATTGTCTTGAGGATTTCCAAACAAAGACAGTATCTTTTGCACTCTTTCAAGTCCTAAAGATATGTAAAATTTGCCTTGCGAAGTTAAGATTTCAACGCTTTTTTCATAAGATATCATTTTATAATACTTTTTAATTGCTTTGTTATTGAAACCGCTGCATCAGGTGTTGCCATTAAATATGCAGCGTGTGACATATTAGACATTTTATCTGAATTAAATATTATCTCTTTGACAATATTTAATAAATTATCTCTTGAACAATCTTTATCTTCTAAACAAACAGAGGCACCTTTTTCCTCCATAGCTTTTGCATTTTTCTTTTGATGGTCAGCAGCAGCATAAGGATAAGGAACCAAAATTGACGGCAAACCGCAAAGATTAATCTCAGAAAGGCTAAGTGAGCCTGCTCTTGAAATAACAATATCAGCAGAATTTAAGGCAACCCACATTTCGTCAAAATAAGGTCTGATGACAAGGTTTGTATTCATATAATAATTGGGAAAATATTCCTCAAATCGTTTTATAACATCATCGAAATTCTTTTTTCCCGTTTGAATTATCAACTGGACATCAAGCTCTTCTGTAACAGCTTGAGCCATTTCAATGACGGCATTGTTTATTGTTCTTGCTCCTTGAGAGCCTCCCATAGCAAGTATTGTTACCTTGTTTCGCAAAGAAAGTTTTGCTCTGGCTTCAGTTTTTGACAAATTACAAAATGAACTTCTTATCGGGTTACCGTTCACTTCAATTTTATCTGATTTTAAAAGTTTTTTAGACCCCTCAAAAGCAACTGAAACCTTGTCCGCATAAGGAGCTACAAGCTTTGATACAAGCCCCGGTTGAGCGTCACAATCATGAATCATAAACGGTGTCTTGGTTAATATTGCAGCAATGGCAGCAGGGGCACTTACATAGCCACCTGTTGTAAAAACAGCAGAAGGCTTATATTTTTTAATATAAAAAACTGCTTTCAAGGTTGCTATTTTCAAATCCCAAAACCATTTTAAAAATTTAAAACTGCATTTTCTAGGCATGCCGGAAACTTTTACGGGTAGAAATTCCAACTCGGGATTTTGCTTTACGATATTTTTTTCAAGGTTATCGGGGTTGCCGATATAATAGATTTTTCCTGTATCTTCTTGTTGCAAAAGAGTTTCAGCGATAGAAACTGCAGGATAAATATGTCCACCTGTTCCACCACCTGAAATAAAATAAACTTTTTTGTTATCTGATTGGGTTTGTTGCACTTGTTGAAATCCTTCTTATTCTTTTTTTCGAAATATTTAATAAAACACCTATCATACACATTGATACGACGAGTGATGAAACGCCATAACTGATAAACGGAAGCGGAACGCCTGTTGCTGGTATAAATGAGCTTGAAACTCCCATATTAATAAACGCTTGAAGAACGATTGAGAAAGTTATGCCGGAAGCTAAAAGTTTGCCAAACATGTTGCTACATCTTGAAGCGACAGTCAAACCTCGTTGCAACAAGGTTAAAAACAGCCCGATTATTAAAAGGCAGCCGAGAAATCCGAATTCTTCACCAATCACGGCAAAAATAAAATCTGTATGTCCCTCCGGAAGCCAAGCGAGCTTTTGTTTGGAATTTCCAAATCCAACGCCCCACAACCCGCCTGCGGCAAAAGCTAGCAACGATTGAATAATATTGTAACCTGCACCATAAGGGTCGATTTCAGGGTTGAACCATATTTTGATACGTGATAATTGATACGGTTTTATTAAGAAAAACATTGATAAAATACCGGTTCCGACGACGGAGAAAAACATCTTCATCGACCCACCGGCGTTCAAATACGTAATAACACTAACAGACCCTAAAAGCATTACCATGCTTAAGTTTGGTTGTTTAAAGACTAATAAAACCATTATAATTATGGGCACAAAATAACGCATTATTTTTGTCTCATCAAAAATATTTGCGTCACGATGAAAAGCATTTGCCAAAAGCAGAATAACTGCAGGTTTTGCGAATTCAGACGGTTGGAATTGGATAGGTCCGAACATAATCCAACGTTTGGCACCATTTACAGTAACACCTAAAGGCGTAAAATCGACTAGGGCAAGCATTGCTATAACAAACCAAGCGAAAGGAACTGCCCATTTGCTCAATTTTTTGTAATCAAATTTTGCAAAATACAAAAGCCCAACAGTTGAAATCACCAAACCGCCCATTTGCTTAAACGCAAAAGAAGCAGGGTTTTCTCCCATCATGATACTTTTCGGAGCACCTGCTGAAAAAATCGCCATTATACCAATAACGACAAGAAAAGCAGTAACTATTAAAATCGTCATATCAGGCGGCGAAATAATTACGCTTGAACCTGATGGTGGCATGTTATTATTATAATTTCTGTTATACCTTTGATAAGACATACTTTTTGAAAACATCTCCTCTGTGTTCATAGCCGTCAAACATATCAAAACTAGCACATGCCGGCGACAACAAAACTATTTCATTTCCGAGCTCGATAGACTTATCGATGGCAGATTCCATCGAATCGGTAGTATAAATATGGTTAAAATCATTTTTTTCAAGATTTTCTTTAAAACGATTAGTTGCTTCCCCGATTAAAATGACATCTTTGACGTTTTTATTGACAGAATCACAAAATTCTTGAAGGTCAGTATTTTTATCACGTCCACCTGCAATCAACGTCATATTTTTATTGGGGAAAGCTTTTAAAGCGACCAAAGACGCTTCCGGGTTAGTAGCTTTAGAGTCGTTATAGAAAGCCTTTCCGTTGATTGTAGTTACATATTCAATACGGTGTTCAACGGCTTTAAAAGACATAATCTTATTTTTTATAGCTTCATTTTCCATTCCGATAATTTTTGCAATGATAACAGCACACATAATATTTTGATAATTATGTTCACCTACCAATGGAATATCTTTAAAATCTATAATTTTTTCAGTATTTTTTCTTTTGAACCAAATCGCATCATCTTTTTCGAAACAACAATTTGTATCAAATTCTTTTGAGAAATAGAACTTTTCACCAGTATATTGCTCGCCAAACTCAAAAACCTTGGGGTCAGCTGCGTTAAATACAGCGAACGCAGGAAGTTTGTGAGAAGCAAACAATAGAGCTTTGGCTTTGAAATAATTTTCAAGCCCTTGATGCCAATCTATATGGTCAGGTGTAAAGTTGAGCCAACAAGCGATTTGTGGCTTTAAGGTGGGGCTCGTAGCTATTTGAAAAGAGCTGACTTCACAAACTAAATAATCATTTTTTTGATTTAAAAGAGAAGTCGGAGGCACACCAATGTTGCCACATGCAGGAGCCTTGTATTCACCTGAGAGAATGTGCTCAGCCAAACAAGTTGTAGTAGTCTTTCCGTTTGTGCCTGTTATTGCAACTAAAGGAGCATCAGACTCTTTAAAAGCGAGCTCAATTTCGCTCATAATCGGAATATTTTTTTCTTGTAATTTCTTAAATAAATCTGAATGCGGAGGTATCCCCGGACTTGTTATTGCAACATAAGCATCAGATAAAAACTCATCTGAATGACCGCCTGTTTCAACTTTTATTCCCAAACTTTGAAGCTCAGCAATCTTATCTTGATTTTTAGGATTTTCAGCACCCTCTGTGATATAGCAATCAGCACCTTTGTCAACTAAATATTTTGCAGCTGATATTCCGCTTTTTGAAAGCCCTAATATAATTACTTTTTTATCGAACCATTTTCTTTTCATAAATACTTATCCTACAAAAGTACACAAAAATAATATTACCGCTAAGATACAAAAAATAGTAGTGATTGCGGTAAAAACTGCAACAATTTTTGTCTCTTTCCATCCGCATAGCTCGAAATGGTGATGGATAGGGCTCATTTTAAAAATTCTGTTTCCTGTAAATTTATAACTTGCAACCTGCAAAATAACAGACATTGTTTCACAGAAGAAAATAATTCCGATAGGAATTAACCATAGTTCAAATTTACCCATGACAGCTAATGTTCCAAGCATTCCGCCTAAAGCAAGAGAACCGGTATCCCCCATAAAAACCTTAGCCGGATATTTGTTAAAATACAAGAAACCTGCAGAAGCACCTGCTGTAGCTGCTGCAATGATACCGATATCAATATTACCCAAGAAAGTAGCTATTATTGCACAAGCAGCCATCGCAATGACTACGTTAGAAGCAGCTAAACCATCTAAACCATCAGTCAGATTAACTGCATTTGACACACCTGTAATCACGAAAACTGCGAAGAAAGGATAAAACCAACCGAGATTGAAATCCCATCCACCCAAAGTTATATTGGTATGTCCGGTAACTGTCATATATAAAGCAGGCAAAAGGGCTATAACTATTTGCAAAAATAATTTTCCTTTTGCTGTCAAACCTTTGTTTTGTTTATTTTTAATTTTTTGAATATCGTCTTTAAAACCAGCAAAAGCATAGAAAACAAAAGCCATCAAAATAATTGCTGCCGGAGTGGTCAATTTTTGCTCCATAAGCAATGCTATTATAGAAGCTAAAACCGTAGCCACCACAATAAAAACGCCACCCGTTGTAGGTGTACCTGCTTTTTTTGCATGGTTTTCAGGAGCCACATCCAAAATATATTGGTTATAACCGCCTTTTTGCAAAAAATGCACATACACAACACCGAATAAAAGTGACAAGACAATCGCTATTAAAGCGGAAACTATTATCAAAATCATATATTTTTTAACTCCTCGATTATATCTTCAAACTTCATAGACCTTGAGGCTTTGAGCAAAATATTAGCACCTTTTGGAATATTATCTTTAATGTAACTAACGATTTCGTTTTTAGTCTCAAAATGTTGTCTTACTCTCATATTTTTAGGCTTGATAAATTTTGCGAGTGAACCAAAGGTCAACAAACAATCATAATCCATGGTAGCTATTATGTGACCCAATTCGTTATGATATTTTTTTTCATCTTTCCCAAGCTCGCCCATATCGCCAAGAACAAGTATTTTTGGTGAAGCATAGCTTTTTGTAAAAGTTCTGATAGCAGCTGCCATTGAATCAGGGTTTGCGTTGTAGCTGTCGTTCAAAACGTTATATCCACTTATATTTTCCATTTCCCAACGTTTTTCGATTTGCTTAAATTCAGCCAAACCTTTGGTTATATCTTCAGGCTTTATACCCAATTTCAAACCTGCATTAATAACGGGCAAAGCATTTTGGATATTATGTTCGCCTTCGATATTTAATTTGTAGATTTGATTTTTATATTCAAAAACACTGTTTGTAGAATTGAGCTCCAGTATTTTCAAAGCAGAATCATCAAGTGAAAAATAAGAAGTTTCGCCCTCATATTTGTTATTTTTTTTAATCAACTTGTCATCATGAGCGAATAAAGTGCCCTCTTTGTGTTGATGAGAGGTTATCTCACATTTAGCAAGAGCAATATTGTTTAAAGACCCCAATCGCCCGACATGAGCTGAACCTACGTTTGCAATGATTGATATATCAGGCTCTGCGTACTTTGACAGCAACTCAATTTCGCCAAGTCCACGCATACCCATTTCAACAATCAAAACATTGGTATCTTTTGGCATAGACAATATAGTCTGGCAAAGCCCAATTTCGTTATTATGATTAAGGATTGACTTGTGAGTTTTAAACGCAACAGAAGCAACAGACGCCATCATTTCTTTAGTAGTAGTTTTTCCGCTACTACCTGTAATCGCAATTGTTATTGGGTTATATTTTCTGCGGATAAATCTTGCAATTTGAAGATAAGCGATTTTTGTATCTTCTACCAAAAAAATGCAAGTCGCTTCTTCATGGCACAAAGAAGGGTCTGAAGTAAAATAACCAGACGCACCACGTTCAAGAGAAGAAGCAATATACTGAGCACCGTCAAATTTTTCACCTTTTAAAGGCAAGTAAATTTGTCCTTTTTTAACCGTTCTTGAATCTGTAGAGATGGAAAACTCAGACAATAAATCTTCCGCTTTAATAAGTTCAGCATTAGTTGCTTTTACCAATTCTTCAACTGTAAGCTTCATATATCCCTCGCTCAAAATACTCTTCTGATTTTATCATAAATATAAAAAGCATTCTCAATCATTAATTTTGTTAATCAAATCCGTGACATCTTGAGATAATTCAGAATTTTTAGAGATTTCCTCTTTAATTTTTTCATAAGAGTAGAGAATAGTTGTATGTTTTTTCCCGAACTTTTCTCCGATATAAGGGAAGCTTTCACCCGTAATCTCACGAGCAGCATATATTGCAACTTGCCTTGCGGAAGCTATTTTAGCAAACCTTGAAGTACCTTTTAAATCTTCAACAGACACATTGTAATACTCGGCAACAGCGTCAATTATTCCGTCGATTGTGATATTGATTTTGTTTTCAGAATATTTAATTATTTTTTTAACTTCATCAACAGTAATTTCGTTTTGATACAAAGCACTGTAAGCGCTTATTTTGTTAAAAGCACCTTCAAGTTCTCTTACATTGTTTTTGTAGACTTGAGCCAAAAATTCAACGACATTAAAAGGAAGCTCCATGTGATTTTCTCTTGCCAATTTTTGCAAAATTGCCATACGAGTTTCCAAATCAGGTACTCCAATATCGACCATAAGTCCCCATTGGAAGCGGCTTCTAAGCCTATCTGATAAAGCAGGGATATTTTCCGGAGGTCTGTCACTTGTAATCACAATTTGTTTACCTGCATTATGGAGTGCTTCAAATGTATTAAAAACCTCAATTTCAGTACGCTGTTTGCCTTCTAAAAATTGAATATCATCAATCAAAAGAACATCGACTTTTCGATATTTATCCCGAAAATTATTCATCTTTGTAGTCTTATCAGACCCATGAGAGATTGCATTTATAAGGTCATTGAGGAATTCTTCTGTAGTGACAAATTTAACTTTTAAACCATGCTCAAACAAAATTTGATGCCCGATAGCTTGCATAAGATGGGTTTTGCCAAGCCCAGCACCCCCATAGATAAATAATGGATTATATTTTTTCCCGGGTTCTTTTGCAACAGCAGTCGAGGCAAAATAAGCGAGTTTAGAATTTTCACCTACAACAAAATTTTCAAATTTATATTTCAAATTCAAATTTGTAGATGAACGCATCTGCTTCAAAGACTCGTATTTTGATGGGGCAAGCTTATTTTCTAAATCCGCAATCAAATCTTCCCTGCGGGATTTTGCACTTTTTTTCTTTAGCTTTTTAGACAATTCTTCATCATAAATGACGTTCAAAGCAACTTCTGAACCGACAACCTTTTTCAAAGCACTGACTAAAATCGGTTGGCAATTTTTTGCAATAATTTGCACAGCTAAAGACTGCCCCGACAAAACCGAAAAAGAATTTCCGTCATAATTATGTGGCACCAAAGGCAATACCCAAGGTCCAAACGTAGACGGGGGTATTTCATCTTTTGCTATGTCAAGGACGGCGTCCCATATTTTTACAATGTCATCCATTACCTTTTCTCATTCGCAAATTGCGACTCTGAAAAAGAGATTGATTAAATGAAGTATCAATCTCTTAAATCAAAGTTTAATTATTTAGATTTGACTGCAAGTTTCAAGTGCAATTCTCTTAATTGAGCTTCGCTTGCGTGGACAGGAGCATCTGTCATCAAGCATTTTGCAGAAGAATTTTTCGGGAATGCAATAACGTCACGAATAGACTCTGTCCTACATAATAGAGCAATCAATCTATCCAACCCGATTGCCAAACCTGCATGCGGAGGTGTACCGTATTTTAAAGCATTAACCATGAAACCAAATTTTTCTTGAACGTCTTCATCACTCAAACGAAGAGCTTTAAATATTTTGCTTTGAACATCTGATGAGTGTATTCTAACGCTTCCGCCGCCTAATTCTGTACCGTTATAAACTATATCGTAAGCTATTGAATTAACATGACCCAAATCATCAGCATCAAGCTTGTCCAAATCATCTAAATTTGGAGATGTGAATGGGTGGTGCATAGCCATAAAGCGACCTTCTTCTTCACTCCACTCAAACATCGGGAAATCGACTACCCACAACAAATTATGTTTTTTGTCATCAATCATGCCTAATTTGTCGCCGAAGTATAATCTGAAACGACCTAAAACATCGAAAACGACTTTTGGCTTATCAGCTACAAAGAATACGATATCCCCTTTATCAGCGTTAGCACGTTTTTGAATTTCTGCAATTTGTTCTTCGTTCAAGAACTTAAATACAGGAGATTTAACCTCGCCTGATTCCATATAAGTAACCCATGCCAAGCCTTTTGCACCAAATTTTATAGCGAGATTTCTGACATCGTCCATTTCTTTTCTTGAATATCCGGCAATTCCCGGTATTCTAATCGCTCTAACAGTACCGCCTGCAGCGATAACATCTTTGAACGCTTGGAAAGTAGACGCTTCCATAATATCAGTAACGTCAAAAAGTTCTAATCCGAAGCGAGTATCAGGCTTATCAGAGCCGAATCTGTCCATAGCTTCTTGCCAAGGCATACGAACAAAAGGAGGTTTAACCTCAACACCTGCAGCTTTAAAAGCATCAATCAAAAGCCCCTCAACCATTGAGATGACATCATCTTGGTTTACAAAAGACATTTCCATATCAACTTGAGTAAATTCAGGCTGTCTGTCAGCTCTCAAATCCTCATCACGGAAACATTTTGCAACTTGATAATATCTTTCAACGCCACCAACCATCAACAATTGCTTGAAGATTTGAGGTGATTGTGGCAAAGCGTAAAACTTGCCCTCGTGGACTCTTGACGGAACCAAGTAATCACGAGCTCCTTCAGGAGTTGTATTTATCAAAATCGGAGTTTCAACTTCTAAGAAACTATTATTATTCAAATAATTTCTTATTGCAGAAACGACATTATGTCTGACTTTCAAATTTTCAATAGTTTGAGGTCTTCTTATATCTAAATATCTGTATTTTAAACGAACATCTTCTGAAACATCTTCACTTTCCAATGGGAAAGGCAAAGGTTGAGCTTCTGAAAGAATTTTCAACTCTGTAGGATAAATTTCAACTTCACCTGTAGGAAGCTTGTCGTTATAGGTTTCATCAGGTCGCATAGAAATAACGCCTGTCGCTTGAAGGACATATTCAGATTTTACTTTTTGAATAATTTTATAAACTTCAGGATTTTTATTAGGGTCAGAAACCAATTGGAATACCCCTGTGCGGTCTCTCAATTCAATAAAGATAATGCCGCCTAAATCTCTGACGGCAGATGCCCATCCTGCAAGAGTAATGGTTTCGCCTATATTTTTACTTGTCAGCTCTCCACAGCCGTTTGTTTTCATCGATGTTTTACAAGTCATTTTTATAATCTTCTCACTTTCGTACGTATAAAATAAATTTACCCCAAAAACAGCAATTTTTCAAAGGTTTATATTTTTTTCTTCTTAATTCTTACGCCTTCTACTTCATGAACATTTTCGATTGCGATAAAAGCAGTAGGGTCAATATCTTTAATTATCTTTTTCAACTTCATCAACTCAAGCCTTGATATTATACAAAAAACAATTCGTTTTTTAGCCCCAGAGAACCCGCCCTCAGCATCAATATAAGTAACACTTGCGTCCAAATCATTTATAATGGCTTGCCCGATTTCATTAGAAAAATCAGAAACGACCCTAATTGATTTCGACTCGTTTAACCCCTCAATAACAATATCAATAACTTTATACGCAATAAAATAGGTTAAAATCGAATACATAGCCTGACTCCAACCATACAAGAATCCTGCAGCCAAAAATATAAATACATTAAAAAACATAATAATTTCGCCAACTGAAAATCCGATTTTTTTAGCCAATCTGATAGATACAATCTCTGTTCCGTCAAGAGAGCCCTCATTCCTCAAAATTAACCCGACGCCAAGACCCAATATTACACCGCCGAAAACAGCAGCTAAAGTAAAATCATTTGTTACCTGCGTAGTTTTAAAAACCGTGACAAATATTGATAATACTGAAACCGAATATAATGTTGATAAAACAAATCGTTTTCCGAATTTTTTGTATGCCAAAAACAAAAACGGCAAATTCAAACAGAAAATAAACAATCCCAATGGCTTTGACGTTAAAGTATGGCACATAATAGATATGCCGACAACTCCGCCGTCAATAATTCTGTTCGGGACTAAAAACCCTTCAAGTGCAAACGCTGCGATAATGGCTCCCAGTGTTAAAAATATAAATTTCCTTATCAAATTTTGCATAACTGCCTCTCTGAACATTCCTTATTGATTTTATCATGCAGAAATTTTTTATTTCACTTTATAAATACGAATGTTACAAAGATATGAACAGCCTACAATCACTTTATTAAAGCATTTAGAAGATTTCTGTATAAATAAAATTTTGCAAAAACAGTAAAAGACCTGTATCCATTGAGTTTAAACCGGTTTTTCTATAAAAATATTTATGACAACAACTGCTAAAACACTCTAAACACATTATCTCTAGGCGTTTTAGAAAAACACTACCTGACTCAATTTTACTGAATATTATAAGTAAATTGCAAGAAATTACCCATCAAATTTTCATTCCACACCTGAATATCAGATGGAACATTCAAAACTGAAGGCGTAAAATTCCAAATATATTTAATATTAGAATCAATTAAAAATTCAGCTGTTTTTTGTGCATGTTCTCTCGGGACTGTCAAAATAGCAATCTCAACACTTAACCTACTTGTCAAATTAGGCAATTTAGAAATATGAAAAATCTGCTTGCTATTAACAGACATATCAACCTTTAACGGGTCATTGTCAAAAAGAGCCAAAACATTCAAACCATAACTTTCAAAATTGTCATATTTTGCAAGAGCCAAACCTAAATTCCCCGCCCCTACAATGAAAGCGTCTTTAGGCTTTTCAAACCCTAATGTCTTTTCAATAGATTCTTTCAAATCTTTCACTATATAACCCACACGGCATTTGCCAATGTTATTCAAATGGCTGATATCCTTACGTACTTGAGAATCGTCAATTTGAAGCAAAGCAGCAATTTGAGGACTAGAGATAACTTCAATGTTTTTCTCCATATAATCAACCAAAATACAATGGTACAAAGTAAGTCTATTAATAACTTTTTCTGAAATTCTCTTATGCATGATATTTCTTCCTAATTGCGATTTATCTACTCAATTTAAAAAGGTACTTAAGTGATTTTGACCTATTCAGAAAACTGGCTTTTATCACATTACGCCCTTTTTTCACGATTGAATTTCAATATTTCCGCGACTCTCCACTTTATATTACTACAAAATGTGAAATTTTTCACTATTTTTTTATATATATTATGACAAATTAATACAAATATCTATCATAAAAGAAAGGGTCGGAATTCCGACCCTTCATGACACAAATAAGGTTTCTTATGTTTATATTTCACCAACAAAAGCTTGTTGATAAATGCGTTTGATATCTTCCATCAATGGATATGCCGGGTTAGCACCTGTACATTGATCGTCAAATGCCAATTCAACTAATTCATCTAATCTTTCGTTGAATTCTTTTTCAGAAACACCGAAATCTTTGATTGAATTTGGCAAATTGATTTCTTTCATCAATTTATCAATTGCCTTGATTAACAATTCAACTTTTTCATCGTCATTTTTTCCGCCCAAGCCGAGTTCATCAGCAATTTGTGCATATTTTGCTTTTGCATTCGGGAATTTGTATTGCGGGAAGATTGCTTGTTTTTTAGGCTTATCGGTTGCATTGTATTTGATTACTTGTCTTATTAACAACGCATTAGCTACACCGTGAGGTACATTATACATAGCACCTAGCTTGTGAGCCATTGAGTGACACAAGCCTAAGAATGAGTTAGCAAATGCCATACCTGCAATAGTTGCAGCATAGTGCATTTTTTCTCTTGCAATCGGGTCGTTAGCACCATCAGAGTATGAGCGTCCTAAATATCTGAATACCAATTTAGAAGCTTCTAAAGCATTTGAATTTGTGAAGTTTGTAGCCATAGCTGATACATAAGCTTCAATAGCGTGAACCAAAGCATCGATACCTGATGCTGCAGTTAAGCCCTTAGGCATTCCGTCAACGAAGTTAGGGTCAACGATTGCCATATTTGGAGTCAAAGCATAATCAGCGATTGCATATTTTACATGAGTCTTTTCATCTGTAATAATTGCAAATGGTGTAACTTCTGAACCGGTACCTGAAGTTGTAGGAATAGCAACCATTGTAGCTTTTTTACCAAGATCAGGAATTCTGCAAATTCTCTTTCTGATATCCATAAATCTCATTGAAATATCTGAGAAATCTGTATCAGGTTGTTCATACATTAACCACATAATTTTAGCCGCATCCATCGGTGAACCACCACCCAATGAAATAATAACATCAGGTTCATAAGGTCTTATGATATCCATAGCCTGATTAATAGTAGCTATAGTCGGGTCTGGTTTAACGTCGAAGAAGATTTGGTAATCGATACCGATTTCATCTAAAACGTTAGTGATGTTATAAACAGCACCTGAATTGAATAAGAATCTGTCTGTTACGATAAATGCACGTTTTTTGCCTTCTAATTCACGCAAAGCTAAATCAACAGCACCACGTTTGAAGTAAAGTTTCGGTGGAACCTTAAACCATAGCATATTTTCTCTCCTTTCAGCGACTGTTTTGTAATTCAATAAGTGTTCAACGCCTACGTTACCACTAACTGCGTTGCCGCCCCAAGAACCGCAACCTAATGTCAATGATGGTTCTAATTTGAAGTTGTATAAGTCACCGATACCACCTTGAGATGATGGTGAGTTAATCAACAATCTGCAAGTAGGGATAATATGTGAGAAATAGTCAATTCTTTCTTGAGTTCTTGCATCTGTATATAATGCTGCTGAGTGACCTGCACCGCCTAGAAGCACTAAGTCGTGAGCTTTTTTAACAGCATCTTCGTAATCTTTAGCTTTATACATAGCTAAGATTGGAGATAATTTTTCATGAGCGAAAGGATCTTCAACAGAAACATCTTTTCTTTCGCTTACCAATACTTTTGCGTCTTCTGGAACTTTAAGCCCTGCAAGTTCTGCAATTTTGTAAGCCGGTTGACCTACGATAGCAGGATTTACACTGCCTGCTGGTGTCAAAATAATTTTTGCAACAGCTTCAGATTCTTTAGCGTTTAGAAGGTAAGCACCTCTGTATATAAATTCTTCTTTAACTTCATCATAAACATCTTTAACGATAGTAACAGATTGTTCAGAAGCACAAATCATGCCATTATCGAATGTTTTAGACATCAAGATTGAAGAAACAGCCATTTTCAAATCAGCAGTTTCATCAATGATAGCAGGAACGTTTCCCGGTCCTACGCCCAAAGCTGGTTTGCCTGAAGAATAAGCAGCTTTAACCATTCCCGGACCGCCTGTAGCCAAGATGCAGTTGATATCAGGGTGGTGAAGTAAAGCGTTAGAAAGTTCCATAGATGGTACATCAATCCAACCGATAATATCTTCAGGAGCACCGGCAGCAACAGCAGCATCTAAAACTAATTTAGCAGCAGCAATAGTTGATTTTTTAGCTCTCGGGTGTGGTGAGAAAATTATACCGTTTCTTGTTTTCAAAGAAATCAAAGACTTAAAAATAGCAGTTGAAGTAGGGTTAGTTGTAGGAATGATACCTGCAAGCAAACCTAAAGGTTCAGCGACAATTTTTATACCGTTAGTTTTGTCGGTTTTAATAATACCGCAAGTTTTTGCGTTTTTATGTTTGTTGTAAATGTATTCAGAAGCAAAGTGATTTTTAATAATTTTGTCTTCTACAATACCCATGCCTGTATCAGCGACAGCCATTTTAGCTAGGGGGATACGAGCTTTGTCTGCGGCAGTAGCAGCAGCTTTAAAGATTTTATCCACTTGTTCTTGAGTGAAAGAAGCATAGATTTTTTGTGCTTTTTTTACTCTACTGATTAATTGCTCAAGAGCTTCAGCACTGTCAACGACAGCAGAAGCATTGAGAGCTTTTTCAAGTTTTTCAATGTCTTTTTTTGTTTTAGCAGCCATTAATGTTTCTCCTTTTCTTATCGTGATTTATTTCACTAATCAAAGTATATTACCAATATAATAATTTTTCAAGTGTATTTTTTACAATTTTTAAGTTATGTATATTTTTAGGCATTTTTGGGGATAAATGATTTTTTTAAAGCAAGAACAGATGTGTGATATAATTCACGGATAACGCCTATTCCTACCATTTTGTATAAGTATGCATTAAATCATAAATCTCCACAATATCACACCTCTATTAAATGTATGTAGCTCCAGTGTTTATTATACTTTAAGATGACAAGATTTTTATTGTTAAGTTTTGTTAAATCAAATTTCAAGCCCGTTATTCTATTGTTAGACAAGACTTTACACCCTATTAATGAAAAATCCACACTCATACAAAAGTCAATCTTTCTTGATTGATATACTTTATATATACACAAGAGATAATTAGTCGAAAGATTTAATAAAATGAATGTAAGCTAAAATGCAAAACATTCAAAAAGATTTTTTAACCACACACACTCCACACTACTTACTAACCTTACACTTTACTTTTACACACACGAGGAATCAAAACAGATTCAAAACCCTTTTCATTAGAAAGGGCTTTTTTTTGCCTTCTTTTAAAGGCGAGTTACGAGCCGTAGAAAATGGCGTCACGATAAACAACAGCGACTGCATCGACAAGCTTTTTCTTTCTTTTCTTTTGCATGTGCAGCAATATCTCATATTTATATATATATAATACACTAGTTGTTTTAGAGGGTAAATATACAGCATAATAATATTATTATGAACAAGGCAGAACGTATTCACAGTTTTAGTACTAATAAATTTAGGAAAGTCAGCCTCACATTCAATGATGACTTGTGGGACTTGTACACTGAATACTGCAAAAAAACATCAAACTAAACCAACATGGGAGTTTGAAAAATTCATAATCAACAGCATAGACAGCGACGGAATGCTGGACGATTAACAATAAATCTCTGATTCGTTTTTGTATGTAACAAACGCCAAGCCCTTTGAATTAGATTTTTTCACGTATTTGCGTTTAGTATAAATAACTGGTATTTTTGCACCTGATTTTTGGACTGAATATTTTTTTGCCAGTTGAGCTGCCACCAATAAAACATCGTTTGGAACCGACTCTTTTGGAGCATTCTTCTTAATAACGACGTGTGCTCCTGCCATGTTTAATGAGTGGAACCACAAATCTTCAGGCGATGAAAGCTTTGATAATATATAGTCATTTTGCTTGCTGTTTTTACCGACGTACACCTTAAACCCGGCAAACTCTCTACTTTCTACCTTGATTTCGCTTTCCTTAGATTTTTTATTTTCAGCAGGCAAAATTTCTTGAGCAATATCGTTTAACTCATTAATCGACGACGCCAGTTCGACATAAAACTTTTGCTCTGAGTAATAATCTATTTGCGTTTGAGTTTCTTTTATCATTTCGACAGAATGCTCGTACGCTGATTTCATCTTTTTGTAAAGCTTATAATAGCGGTTTGCGTTATCCGAAGCAGAAAGCGTTGTATCAAGGTCAATTTCGACATTTTCACCTATTTCATAATCAAGCAGTGTAACTGATTTTTCAAATGATTTTATCCGGTACAAATTCGCCATTATAATATCTGCAATTTTTTTATAATAATTTGCTTTATCAATTTGGTCAAGCTGATATTGTTGCTTTGATTTCAGCCTATTTAATTTTTTCAAATTATTATTTAATATAGTAAGCAATCGTTGTTTTAAATTTCTAATAATAGTCTGAGCTTGATAAAAGGAAAAATAATCATCAAGCATATTATTCACAGTACCAACTGAATTAACTCCGGCAACAGGATATATTGAAAAACAAGAAAAATCCTCTGAAATACTCGGCTCTACATAATACAATTCAACCGTTTTTTGAAGTTCAATAAACAACTCTTGTGGATTTTCAAAAGAAAAACCATTTTTTAAAACAGACTCAATAATGGGTTTTGTTATGTCATAAAAAGAATTTATTATGGCATCAATTTTGTTTTCAGCAGCTGATAAAATCAAATTAAAAACTTCAAAATCAATTTTATTTATACTCTTTTTGCGTTTTTTAGGAGGATAAATGTAAGGCAAAAGACCTGCAAGCTCACGCTCTTTGCTTTTTTCAGCCCCGACATTATGAGCACAACCGATAATTACATTTGTATCAGCGTTATACAAAATGACATTACTATGCTTCCCCATAAGCTCTATCGCAAGACATAGTTTAGAATTTTCGTTCAACACATCATAATAATCAAAATAAAATTCAATAATTCTTTCATGCTTTGGCTGAACCACGTCAACAATTTTTGCACCATCTAAATATTTACGTAACAGCATGCAAAACATAGCTGCCTGCTTAGGTATTTCAATCGCCCTTGCCGCCTCGTTTCCCTTTGACATAAAACAAATATGATAAAACGAAGGATTAATATTTACATAAAATTTTCTGGTTTCTTTGAGCCCCCTAAGCTGAAAAATCAGCTCTCGCCTGTTTGGCTGCTGAATTTTTTGAACCCTTGCTCCAATCAAAAACCCTGAATTTTCCTCAAGGAATGCCTTCATAGTCAAAGAGTCAATATTAATCATCATCTTCACCCATTTTTGGAGCGTAAAGAGCAACCTGAATATCTTTGCCTTTCAGCTTAATATTACCTGTATAATCAGCCTGAATAATGTTTTTAACAGCCTCATAAGTGGCTTCTGAAATAAGCAATTTTTTATTAAACTCAGAACATATCTCTGTCATTCTTGACGCAATGTTGACAGTGTCACCCAAAACGGTATAATCAACGATTTTGTCAGTTCCTATACATCCAACAAGTGCCTCACCTGTGTTTATAGCTATTTTGACATCGAGCTTCAACTCTTTTTCGGGCAATGATTTGTTGAAATCATCTATCGCCTCGATTATTTCAACTGCAGCTTTTACAGCATTCATGGCATCTTTCGGGTCAGAAATAGGGTCGCCCCAATACGCCATTACAGCGTCACCAATAAATTTATCAATAGTTCCTTGATATTTGAATATTTTCTCAGTCGCAATTGTAAAAACTTCGTTTAACTTTTCAACAACTAAATCCACTGAATACTTTTCATTTATAGATGTAAAATTAGTAACATCACAAAACATAACAGAAACATTCTTATGTGCAGTTTTGAGCTCAAAGTTTCTTGAATTTTTTAATAATCTATCTAAAACATTGTCAGCTACAAACTTGCCGAAAATACCAACAATCTCTTTTTTCTTTGTATTTTCATCAATCAAAACATACAAATATGAGCAAAACAAAGTAATAGAAAGTAAATACAAGGGATGAACCAAGGGCATATCTAACCTGATTTTTGGGTGCGAAAACAAAAATAAATCCAAAAATAAATATAATAATATTATTAAAATAGAATTAAAAAAAGTAAGCAAAGAAATTTTTGAATATAATGCATTTAAAACAATCAACAATACAAAGAAAAGCACAATCGCTATAGTCATAGCCGCTGGCATTTCCCTCAAAAATTTTGTCCTTACAGGATTATCAAGCTGAGCATCATTAATGTAATTTTGAATTATATTTGCATACACCTCAGCATCAGTCAAACCTTGATAAATAGCAGTATCATGCGTATTTGAGTTTGTTTGAGTAGGTGCTATTATAACTATTTTACCCTTGAAATACTCAACCGGATATTTGATTTTTTCGTATTCAAAAGACCTTCCGGTGGTTTTCATACCTATAATAATCTTGCTTAACGGAATAAAATTATAATATCGTGACATTCCGTTCCAATTTACATAATTGTCTGCACCTTTATTTAATGGTATGGAATAATTCTTGAAGCTCATTTTAGTTTTATCAATATTCAAACGCCCTTCGTAACCTATATATTTTAAAAATGTTGCAAAAGGAAAAGACGGCATATAATAAACAATACTTTTATCAATAATACGTGAAATCGGTTGCGAATAGCGAATTACAGAATCATACTCACGTTGCAAATTCATATACCCAATAGAACTGCTATCAACAAAAATCGGAGGTATTGCTAAATAAGAAAAATAATTTACATCATCTCCAAATTCTCTATCAGATACAAAATTAACATTCAAAGACTCTCTCAACGGGACATAAGAATTATCAATCTTGTCCATCAAAACTGTCATTGGGGAATCCTTTGTAACAGTCTGTGGCGTATTCAAGATAGTCCCCAAAATAACATTGTCATATTTTTCTAAAGTATCTGCTAACTTTAAATCCGACGAACTCGCTGAATGAGTAATATCCTCATAATTTTGAAAAGGTATCGCTATACTTATTGTTGCAGGCTTTCCCTTTTCTAAAAAATCAATTATTTCACCCCACATGTCACGCCCTAAAGGCCAACGTTTTATATTTACCTCAGGATGATTGCTTAAATCAAAAGAGGTTAAATCATCAATTGATAAAATTACAATTTTCTCTCGAACATTATTATAATCATTGTGTTTTGAAAAATTCAACTCGAGTGTCTGCTTCCAGTCTTGAGAAAAAGTTTCTAACCCCGCAAAAAACTTAGAGAAAACAAAACTCAAAATGAGCAAAAATAATACAAAAATAGAAAATAATAATTTATATAAATGCGACTTCATAAAAATAATCATAGTATAAATCAGAGAAAATAACAAACAAAAAAGGTACTTTGAAAAATCAAAATACCTTTTTTAAAATAGAATCTGGCAACTAGCTATGTTTCCGGGAGGTCATCCTCCGAGTATTGTCGCCGCAAGCAGTCTTTACGATCGTGTTCGGGATGGGAACGAGTGGTGTCCTGCCGCTTTGTCACCAGAAAGCTTTTGTAGAATGACATCTGAATTAGAAATTCAATCATTCTAGAGCTAACCTAGCTCATACGCTGAAAGCTGCATAAAATTATAAGTAATCATCATTGCTTTTCGATGATAGGAAAAGCCCTCGTCCTATTAGTATCATTCGACTGAATATGTTGCCATACTTACATCTCAGACCTATCAACCACGTGATCTGCGTGGGGACTTACCTGGTTACCCAGTGAGAGAACTCATCTTACGGTGGGCTTCGTACTTATATGCTTTCAGCACTTATCCGCTTCGAACACAGCTACTGGGCGTTTACCACTGGCGTGATAACCCATACACTGGAGGTTCGCTCTTCCCGGTCCTCTCGTACTAAGGAAGACTCCGTTCAATTCTCTTGCGCGTATACCGGATATGGACCGAACTGTCTCACGACGTTCTGAACCCAGCTCGCGTGCCGCTTTAATGGGCGAACAGCCCAACCCTTGGAACGTACTACCGCTCCAGGATGCGAC
>JAQUVW010000006.1 GCA_028693235.1 Candidatus Gastranaerophilales bacterium | reverse complement strand
CCTGTTGTGTTAGCAAAAAGTGCACCATTTCCGTTAGCTGTGTTAGCAATGCCTGTTGTGTTTGACAATAAAGCACCCTTACCAACGGCGGTATTCAAATGGGTGTCAAATGAAATTTTTCCGATATTTTTTGTTCCGCTTGATGTTTTTTCTGAAAAATCTATCAATGACCTTTGAATAGTCGGACTGGTTGTAGTAGAAGCAGGAGTCACTATAGAAAGTCTTGCACCAGAGGATCCCGTTGTAGTTGAAGTTGTAGTGTTCCCGTCAGCGTCCGTAGTAGTTGTTGTATAGCTTTGTAAAGGAGCTTTGTTAGCTCCAATTACTGCAGTTTGCGAGTCGCCTAAACCATAATATATGTCAGAGTTATTCTCTGTATATTTCCAAATTTCTTTATCCGTTGTAGTATACTTTTTCGCCACAACAGGGACAATGGCAGATAGCATTAAGCTAACTATCATTAATGTGACTAATGCTTCTGCAATAGAAAATGCTTTTTTATGCCTAAAACGGCATTTAAAATCTTTTTTAATATTCTTCATTGTGCTCTCATAAACTTTCTTTTGTGCAACTTTGCACGCCACGCTAGCCAGACAAATGCATTCCTTTTTACAAAAATCAGGTTAAACACACATTCTAGCAGCTATTAATCCATGATACAAAATCATCCATTTAATGTAAATATACATTTTGCATACTGCCATCATAAAACAGGTATAAATCCAAGCGACACATGGACTTTCAGATTTTAAATCCTCAAAACCCATGTGGTGTCATGTTTTTCATGATTTAAAACCTGCAATCCATGACCACCACATGTTTTGAAGCATATCAAAACCTGAAAATCATGACACCACTAAGCTATAAGACCATTTAAACCTTGGCAACTATGTTACATTTCTTAAAAATATCATACAAAAGTATGATTTTTTACTATTAGATTTAAACCGAATTTTTTGGAAACCTTTCTGTTATTTACCTCTTTTTATTTTTGTAAAAAAAAATCAAAAAATATTTTTATGTTTGCGTTTTTTTACATTTTCATGAGATGATGTATTCGTAGTCAACGAGAATGGAACCATGATTAATAACAACACACGTGCGATTATTCTTGCTGCGGGTAAAGGTACTCGCATGAAATCCGATTTGCCTAAAGTCTTACACCCTATTTTTGACAAACCACTTCTCGGATATGTTTTGGATGCTGTCAATAACACTAAAATCGTCGACGAAAACTATGTCATCGTTGGACATAAAGCTGAACTCGTTGAAAAATACGTCAATGATAATTATACAAATGCTAAATGTATTCTACAAATGCCTCAACTAGGCACCGGGGACGCTGTTCACAAGGCGTATAATGACCTTAAGGATTTTTCGGGCGAAGTTATTATTCTATGTGGAGATGCCCCTCTCATTACTCCTGAAACAATCACTGACTTTATTGAAACTCATAGAAAAAAACATGCTTCTCTAACTGTTATGTCTGCTCTTTTCGATAATCCGACAAACTACGGTAGAATCGTTCGCAATCAAAGTGGCGGCCTTCAAGCTATCGTTGAAGAAAAAGACGCCACTCCTGAACAAAAAAATATAAAAGAAATCAACGCAGGAATATATTGCCTCGACTGGAAAACCATTTCTGCTGCATTCCAAACACTCCAATGCAATAACGCTCAAGGTGAATACTACCTTACAGATATCGTTCAATGGGCTGTCACTCACGGTCTTAAATCTCAATCTTATGTATTGAAAAATAACGAAGAAATCTTCGGCATTAACTCTAAAACTCACCTCGCCGAAGCTACAAAAATTTTAAATAAAAGAATAATCAACAAACATCTTGAAAATGGAGTTACAATTGTTGACCCTGATTCGACATTCATATCCCCTGACACCACTATCGGTGCCGATACAACTATTCTACCGAATGTATATATATCAGGCACAAACACTATCGGTTCAAACTGCAAAATAGGTCCATTCTCTCACCTTCGAGGAGGGGCCGTTATCGGTGATTTCGTTAAAATCGGCAACTTTGTCGAAATTAAAAAATCAACAATAAAAGACCACACCAATGTTTGCCATCTAAGCTACGTCGGCGACAGCGAAATCGGCTCCGGCGTGAATATCGGTGCCGGAACTATTACCGCAAACTACAACCCCATTAACAAAATTAAAAGTAAAACCATCATCAAAGACGGAGCTAACACCGGCTCTAATACTGTCGTCGTTGCCCCCGTCACTATCCACGAAAATGCTTCAATCGGTGCAGGAAGCATCATCACCAAAGACATTGAAGCAGGTGCCCTCGCTATAACAAGAGCACCCCTAAGAGTAATTCAAAACTGGGTAAAATCTAAACTCGCAAAAATTATACACTAATCCAAATAAAAAATGCTTTAGGAGGCAAGAATGGAACTTCAAATGGTATTCCCGCAAGGCGAAAAGACTATTAATCCAACTCATGACATTAAGCTATTCGCAGGCCGTTCAAATGCAAAATTGGCGGAAGAAATAGCTGATTACCTCGGAACTACAGTAGGACCAATGATTATTAAAAATTTTGCAGATGGCGAAATTTACGTCCAAGTTCAGGAAAGTATTAGAGGCGATGACGTTTTTATTATCCAACCTCTTTGCAACCCCGTTAATGAAAATTTAATGGAACTTTTAATTATCATTGATGCTTTTAAACGTGCCAGTGCTAAAACAATTACTGCAGTTATTCCTTATTATGGCTATGCTCGTCAAGATAGAAAAACATCAGGCAGAGAAGCTATTACAGCTAAACTTGTTGCTGACCTTTTAACAACAGCAGGTGCAGACAGAATTTTGGCTATGGATTTGCATACAGGTCAAATTCAAGGCTTCTTCAACATTTTGGTTGACCACATATTTTCAACTCCTGTTATTGTTGATTATGTCAAAAAAATGAATATTTCTGCAAGCGAAATGATTGCTGTCAGCCCAGATGCTGGTGGCGTTGCAAGAACCAGATATTTTGCAAAAGAAATGGGTTGCCCTTTTGCTATCATCGACAAAAGACGTGATAAACACAACGAAGCCGTTGCAACCCACGTTATCGGTGACGTTAAAGACAAAATTTGTATCATGTTTGACGATATTATCGACACCGCAGGTAGCGTATGCGAAGCCGCTAAATTGTTACGACGTGAAGGTGCTAAAGAAGTTTACGTTTGTGCAGCTCACCCTGTTTTCTCAGGTCCTGCATTGAGCAGACTGGAAGAAGCTCCTATCAAAGAAGTTATCGTAACAAACTCTATTCCGCTTGAAAATGTTACTTTGCCGTCTAAAATTACTCAACTCAGTGTAGCTCCTATTTTAGGGGAAGCTATTTCCAGAATCCATGACGATGAGTCTGTAAGCTCATTATTCGGGTTTGAAAAAGAATATAAAAATTAATTTAATTTATTTATATTTATAACAAAAGACCTTCTTTTTGAAAGAGGGTCTTTTTATATTCTGTTTTGTAAAGTATTGTAAACATGTTTTTCTTATCGCTAAAGAGATTGTAACTGAAAGTCGATAGATATAATACGAGATAAAAGGATGTGTGCAATGATTAAAAAAATTACAAACCCAACAAGTAATATATCTGACGGCGTTGAATTTTTACTAAGAGGTGCTAAAAAAAGAAGAGCAATGGCTATTGCCAGTGCTAAAATGATAAACTCAGAAGCGGGAGTGTGTGCAAGACTTGTCGCTGTTAAATAAACTTCGACTTTCGCACAATATCGGTTTGCTATTTCGATAGCTATAAAAAATACTAAGTCTAACCAACTTATGTTCACAAAAGGAACTCGTTAAATTATTGTTTAACGGGTTTTCCTTTTTTTGTATTGGCATTCTTTTGAGAAACAGCTTCGCTTCGATTAATAATAACCAAAACTTCGTCATCACCTGCCATCTTTAAATTATTTCTGGCAATTGCTTCCAAGCTTTTTGATGAGTTAATATTTTCTAATTCTGATTTTAATTTTTTATTTTCTTCAACTGCTTCACTTTTAAGCTGGTTCATCTTCTTTATTTTGCCGTTGTAATTGATACTTTTTGTAATATTCATAAATGCACCGATACCGATTTGTGCAAGACAAATCAATAAAATAAGAGTCAAAAATGAGTATTTAATTCTGATTGAATTTTTTCGTTTTTGATTTTTCACTTGAGTTTGCTCTTTCAAATTAGGATTTTTCATATCAACCCCTATGCTTTAAGCATTATTTAGTAACATTACAATAAGATTATATATTAAACAGATTTGAAGTTCCACTATCCTTGTGTATCATCTTGCCTGTTGAATACAACTACTTTGTTTCTGCCACGATTTTTAGCTTCATACAAAGCTTTATCAGCATTGTGATAAAATTCTTCGGGCGACTCTTTTCCGTCGAAATCGCTCACGCCTATGCTTACTGTAATATTCAAAAAATCAGTATTCGGAACTTTTGCCTCAGTAATGTCCATTTGAGCTTCTTCTATTGCACGGCGAAGTCTTTGTGCAACAAAGCTTGCTTCTTCCAAGGTAGTTTGAGGCAAAATCACGAAAAATTCTTCACCGCCGTACCTTGAAGCAATATCATATTCACGAATTTCTCTTGATATTAAACCTGAAACAGCTTTTAATACGCAGTCGCCTGCTGCATGTCCGTATGTATCATTGACTTTTTTAAAATAATCGACATCAAGCATCATACAACACAAAGGATTATGTTTTCTTCGGCTGGTAGCTATTTCTTGATTTAAACGCATTTCGAACTGACGTCTGTTGTTAAGCCCTGTCAAAGCGTCCAAAGTTGCGTGTTTCAAGACTTCTGCGTAAACATTTGCTCTTTGGAGAGTAACGCTTGATTGTTTGGATAGTTGGACAAGATATTCAATTTCTTTTTGGATAAGCTTGTCTACATTACTATAAGCTACTATTGCACCGAGAATTGTATTTTCACTAATCAAAGGGAAAACCCCGATTTTATGGTTTTCAGATATTATATATTCTGTTCTAAGATTTATTCGTTCAAGCAAAGCCGTAACTTCCCTGTCTTTGCAGGCGTTTGGCCACAACAATTCATATCTTCCTTCTTTGTTTTTTACGAAAATATAAATCAAATGAGCAGAGATAAATCTATCTATCATCTCACCAATTAGCGGAATGATATACGCTAGCTCATATTGGCTCTCGATGATTTTTGCAATATCCTTCATTGCCGCATAGAAGTTCAAACTTATTTCCATTTGGTCTTTTAAAATATGATTCAAAATAACGCTTGATACCTGCATTAGAGCAATATTTAGAACATCTAAGAAATTTGTATTAAAAACAATTGTTTCATCAAGTTTGTTAAACAAAAGTTCAATAACGCCAAAAGCACCGCTCCGTGTTATTAATGGAAAATAAATAACATTTTCTTCTTCGGATAAAGAAGCACACACCTTGTCATAATCTTGCAATTTAAGCTTAAAATCTACAAGCTCAGAATTAAAATAAAATCTATGCTTTTTATCCTTATGAAAAGTCTTAAATATTCTTTCTTTTTCATCATCTTGAGCAGCTGTAGGAGCGACCCAATCTTTTTGAAAATCTCGAAGTCTACCGTATGTTTCATCCCAAAGATAGAAATTGACATGTTTAATCGGAAAATAATTTTTAAATATTTTATTTAAAACAGATACAATTCCCATCGGTTCATCTTCAACCATCAAGGCTTTTGAAACCGACATTAAAAAATCTATATCATTTTGTGTTAGTGATTTTTGTTCAATCATTTTACTTAATTACCTTACATATCCTTGAAATATTTTTGATATGGACAACTTTTTAAGTGTTCCATAAATTCTTTATTCGACTCTTTGCTTACAATAACTTTGCCGTTTTTATACTCTATTTTATCAGGTTCTGTCGCAGTGAAGTCAGTTCTTTCCTTTAAATATTCCATATCGCCTTGATTTATTATGCGTTGCTTAACCTCACTCAAAACGCCATATATATAATTAGTTTTGGTCGTATCACCTGATGAATCCAAAATCATGCCTGCTTTTTCAAACTCAATCAAAGATTCTTTATAAAGTTTCATCGAGCGAAGCAATAAAGCAAGGTTATAGTGAGCTTCATAATTCAAAGGTGCGTATTCAATAGCTCTGCAGTATTCAAGACCAGCATCGCGATAGTTACCCAAAAGATGGTTTGTCAAAGCAAGATTATAGTGAGTATCATAATCTTTTTTTAGAATTTTTTTAGCATGCATGTAAGCATCTTTTGCCATCATAAGATATTGATGGGAAGCTAATGTTTTTTCGCCCATATAAATAGATTTGCCTCTATAAGCGAGCCCTGTATTATAATAGGCAATACCCTTATTGAGTTTTACGCTTGTTACGTTGTTATATATAAAAGGTAAATGTATCAAAAAAGGGTGAGATTCTATGATTTTGCCATACTCTTGGATAGCTTGGTCGTAATTTGCCATTCTTTCAGAAAGAATTATCCCTAAATCCATCCTGCAAGCGAGATAATCAGGAGCGTAATTAAGAGCCTGTTCGTACTCATCAGTTGCGGCATAATAGTTTTCAAAAGCAACATAAATATTACCTAGATTACATCTTGCCTTTGAATGTTCCGGATACCTCCGAAGCCCCATTGAATAGTAGTCTACAGCCTTTTGATATTTTGAGGCACTATAAGCTTTATCGCCTTTGTAAACGAAATAATATCCCCAAACTTTATTATATTGTTTTTCATACCATCCCCAAAATACGAACAAAGACAGCAAAAAAAGTAAAACTATTATCAATAGCACAACTTTTGTAACTGTCTTTTTTAATAAATTGAATATAATATTCACAAATAATCGCCTCGATTGAAATAATTTGAGACCCTATTAATATGATTAGAGCCTCAAATTATCATATTTTTATTTATTGCAGATTAAGTATCAATATTTGTCGCATAAACTGCATTTTGTTCGATGAAATCACGTCTTGGTTCAACTTTATCACCCATTAAAATATCAAATAATTGATCGCAAAGCATCGCATCTTCCATTTTTACTCTTAATAAAGTTCTGCCCGCAGGGTCCATTGTTGTTTCCCACAATTGCTGAGGCATCATCTCACCTAAACCTTTGAACCTTTGTAGAGCAATGCCTTTTTTGCCTCTTTCTTCAATTATTCTTTGAAGATCAGCAAAAGATGTAATTTTAACTTCTTCTGTGCCCAAATCTAGTATTAATGTTTTTTCTTCTTCAATCAAGAAATTTCTAATTAAAGGATAAGAAGCTTTGATTTTCTTGTACTCAGTTGATTTAACAAGATTTGAAGTAAGCAAAATTGGTTCAGCACCTTCGCCTAAATCAAGATTAATACCGTATTTTGCAGTATCGGCATTATATTTCAACGTTGTAATGTAATTTTTTGCATCTTCGATACCGTAGTTATCAGCGTGGTCTTTAATATAATGTTGAAGATATTCGTTAATTTTTTCCATTTTTTCTTTGTCAGAAAAATCATCAACCTCAGCTTCAGAACGAACCAAACCTCTTATTACGACAGAAGGAATAGCATTAATAATAGGACTGTTAAAGGAATTATAGTAACTTGACATATTTCCAAGCAAAGTAACCAATTCTTCGTTTGTGCAAGATTTTGCTTTTGCTTTATCAAATAGTCCGAGCCCTTTAACACCACGCTCATTAAGCATGATATCCAACGCTCTGTCGTCGTATAAATATTCTGATGTTTTGCCAATTGTAATTTTATACAAAGGCGGTTGTGCAATATATACATATCCGTTTTCTAAAAGCGGACGAGCATATCTGAAGAAGAACGTCAACATCAAAGTTCTAATGTGAGCACCATCAACATCAGCATCGGTCATTATGATAATTTTATGATATCTGATTTTGTCGAGTTCGACTTCTTCGTGGTTTTTACTGATATTTACACCGATAGCTTGGAGCATGGATTGAATTTCGTTATTGTTGTATATTCTGTCCAATCTTGCTTTTTCAACATTCAAGATTTTACCTCTCAAAGGTAAAATTGCTTGGAATTTTCTGTTTCTGCCTTGTTTTGCAGAACCTCCCGCAGAATCACCCTCGACTATATATAGCTCACATTTATCAGGTTCTCTGCTAGAGCAGTCAGCAAGTTTACCGGGTAGCGTTGAATTTTCAAGAACAGTTTTTCTTCTTGTAAGTTCTCTTGCTTTTCTTGCAGCTTCTCTTGCTCTTTGAGCTTGCAATGTTTTTTCAATGATAGTTTTTGCATATTTAGGGTTGAATTCAAGCCATTCTTGAAACTTATCCCTAACCACATCATTTACAGCACCTTGAACTTCTGCATTCCCCAATTTTTCTTTAGTTTGACCTTCAAATTGAGGATTTGCAAGTTTAACAGAAACTATAGCGGTCAAACCTTCTCTAACATCATCACCGGAAAGATTAGACTCAGAGTCTTTTAATATGTTGTTTTTTCTCGCATAATCGTTCAAAACACGTGTAATAGCGTTTCTAAAACCTGTCAAATGAGTACCGCCATTGTGAGTATTGATGTTATTTGCGAAGCTCAAAACAGATTCATTGTAAGCATCTGTATATTGCATTGCAATTTCAACATTCATTCCGTCGACTGTTTTGTCCATATATACAGGAGGATTAAACATAACTTCTTTATTTTTGTTCAAGAATTCAACATAGCTACCAATTCCGCCCTCAAAGTGAAAAACTTCTTCTTTACCTGTTTTTGCATCTATAAAGGAAATTTTCAAGCCTTTGTTCAAGAAAGCCATTTCTCTGAGTCTTGTAGCGATTACATCTCTATCGAATTGAGTAGTTTCGGTGAAGATTTCAGGATCAGGCCAAAAAGTAGATTTAGTACCTGTTTTTTCAGTTTCTCTAGTTTTCTCAACGGGACCAATAGGCTCGCCTCTAAGGTATTCTTGTCTATGAACAAATCCGCTTCTTGAAACTTCAACGACCATTTTTTCAGAAAGTGCATTTACAACAGACGCACCAACGCCGTGAAGACCACCTGACACTTTATATCCGCCGTCGCCGAATTTTCCGCCTGCGTGCAATACAGTGTGAACAATTTCAAGAGCAGATTTACCTGTTTCAGCTTTGATATCAACAGGAATACCACGCCCATCATCTTCAACAGTGACGCTTTCATCCTTATTTATTGTAACTTTGATATGTTTACAGTATCCTGCTAAAGATTCATCGATTGAATTATCAACGATTTCATATATACAGTGATGAAGACCTCTTTGGCTTGTAGAACCGATATACATACCCGGTCTTAATCTTACAGCCTCTAAGCCTTCCAAAACTCTAATATTACTGGAATCATAATTTGTATTTGATTGTGTTACCATGCCTTACCCCAATTTTCTAACTATATAAATACATTGTAATACAAAAACAACATTTTATCTAATTATTTAAGGGTTTGTAACACAAACAAGAGTAAGTTACATGGCATTTTTTCTAAGGACAGAGAGCCCTGCTTTGATATAATTTTTCAGCTCTTGAAAGCTTTTGAGTGTCATTAGTTTTTTCAAGATATAACTGGGTCTTAGGTAGAATTTCTTCATAGCTTTTTTATATAAAACATCAACTTCTTCTTTTGACAAAAAATGGGTTTTTATCGTAGCTGTCGAGTAACTATTTTTGTAAACAGATAATTGAGACAAATCTTCAAGATTGTTTTGTTTTACGTAATCATAGAATCTGCTTCCTTTAAAAGGTACTGCAACATAATAACTTACATAGTCGCATTCTGACTTGATTGAAAAATCTATTGTGGCATTTATGTGAGATTTATTTTCCCAAGGAAGCCCCAAAACAAAATAGCCGTATATCTCAAGCCCTGCTTTTTTTGCAACTTTTATTGCATCTTTTGACTTTTCTAAGGTCAAACCTTTTCCCATTTTGTCCAATATTTCTTGCGAACCGCTTTCAAACCCCATGCTTACGAGCCTGCATCCTGATTTGTACATTTTTTTTGCGAGTTCCTCATCAAATAAATCAGCACGTGTATTTGAACTCCAAGTTATTTTGACTCCTGATGATATAATCTCATCGCACAAACGGAGCACCCAAGCTTTATCAAAGTCAAATATATCAGACCAAAACACAAAATTTGTTATATTGTATTTTTCAACACATTCTTTTATTTCCTGCATAATATTTTGTGGGCTACGCATTCTGACTTTTGCACCAGAAACCGGCGTTGCCAAACAAAAAAAGCAATGAAAAGGACAACCTCTTGCAACTTTTATTATTGTTTGGATATTTGAATTGTCGGGTCTTGTATATTTAGTGTTATCCACCAAATTCCTCGCAGGAAAGGGAAGCTCATCAAGATTTTGAATAAAGGGTCTTTCCTCATTTTCTATAACTTCTTGATTTTCTCTAAACAAAAGCCCCTTAATGCTTTTAGAAATACCGTTTTTCAACAAATCATCAAAAGTTGCCTCTGTTTCACCCTTTATTATGCAATCTATTGAGGGCTGTTTATTAAGAAAATTTTTTGCATAAAGCAAAAAATACGCTCCCATTGCAATCGTTAGGGTATCTTTATTTATACTTTTTACAACATCAAAAGCCACGCAATCACTGTTTGCCGTAGGCGTTGCGACATTTGAGATTACAATATCCGGTTTAAATTCGAGTAAATCTTTTTTTAAATCTTCAAGTGTTTCATTTTCGCAAGAATAATCCTTAATTTTGCACTCAAAACCGTTATTTTCGGCAACCGCAGCCAAATACATAAGCTCAATCGGTGGCAATTTGGGGATTATAACCAAATTGTCTAACAATTGCTGACATCTTCCCTCTCTATTCATCGGAGGAGATGGCGGATATATTAATAAAACTTTCTTCATAACATATTTTTAACATAGAAATGAAATATTATAAAAGTAAATCGAACATTTATCGACGAATTTGCTTTCCATCCATTATTTGTTTTTGAAGATTTTCAATCATTTCTCTAATATTTTTCAAACAAGTTTCAGAAGCCAAAAAAGAATTATCTCCTCGCTCCAAATGCTGTAATTTTGCTTCATGCCAGTTTTTTGCATTTATCAAATAACTGACCTGCTTTTTCATATCAGCAACTTCTTTGGGCGTTTTTATGAAGTAATCTGAATTTTTTGCTGCTTTTAACATGGCATTTTTTATTACCCTGCTTTTTAAAACGCTTGCATGATATAAAGGATTTAACATCTGTATTTTCATAATATTAAAAAGTCTTCTAAATATTATTTTTGACTATTTTATACCATTTATTAAGATTTTTTTTAATTTATTTTTATTAACATCAAAAAGCGAAACCAAAATCTTTGTTATATCTTTATCCGAAAAATCTTCTTTCTTCAAGAGCGAAACCTTTTCAAATAACTCAGAATAATCAACATCGTGCGTTTTTTCTTTATAAATCATTCCAACGATTTCACCTTTTAAAACATTACTGGAGAAATAACCGATAATCTCGTCGACCGTCCCTTTTTTGACTTCTTCATACACCTTTGTAAGTTCTCTGCCAATAGCAACGATAACATCGCCACCTCTTACAATCTTGACAGCTTTGAGCGTTTCCAACAATCTGTTTGGCGATTCATAAAAAACAGTATTAATATTTTTATATTTGAGCAAACAATCCTCTAATTGCTTTTCAGTTTTTGGCAAAAAACCGGCAAAGGCAAACGGTTCTTCATCTCTGCTAACGCCTGATAAAAAAGTTGTAATCGCACTTGCACCGGGTATCATATTTATTTTAATATTGCATTTTTCAAGTTCATCGAAAAGAACGCACCCGGGGTCTGAAACCCCTGGCGTACCGGCATCTGACACAAGTGCTACCGATTGCCCGTTTTGTAAAAAATTTATTATTTTTTCACTGCATTGGCGTTCATTAAACTTATGATAATCAAACAAATTCGCATTTATATCATACCTTTCCAGAAGTTTTTTTGTAACACGAGTATCCTCGCAAGCCACGTAATCCACTGATTTCAACACCTCTAAAGCTCTTAAAGTAATATCTTTAAGATTGCCGATAGGGGTTGCAACTACATAGAATGAAGCATTTTCCATCAGTTAAATACTAATCCTTTTTGAAACGAGAATAGGATTTGTCATCAAATTTGCAAATGTTTTATAAAGTCCTGTAATTTCAAGTATCTGGCTAACTTCTGGTTTTACATTTTCTATTTTAATTTTTTTCTTATTTAGAATTGCAACTTTTTGTATATCCAAAAGAGTAGTTATATCTCTAAGTTCAAGTGCTGTAACGTTCGAGAAATCTATAAATATTTCATCAGTCGAATCAATAGAAATATCATCAATACAAAATCTGTTATTAAAAAGCTTTTTCGCCTCTATAGTTTGCAACTTTACCCCAATATCTCGTTTTAATATACTTACAATTGCTCAACAATTTGTTGCACAACATATACATATAATATAGCTAAACATACCACATTGCAAGTCAGTTCATGATTGTTTACAAAACTCCTGAAAAGCAACAGCGGAGCAATAAAAAAGCAATGCTAAAGCATTGCTAAATATGTTGAGTATCGTCTAAATTAATCTATTTTAAAGCTAACCGTTTGCTTGAACTCTTTGAAGATTAGACTTCAATTCTTGAGCAAGGTCGGCTCTTCCGTTTTTTTCATATATTCTTGACATTGATTCTAAAAATTTCAAACTATCAACATTTCTGGTGCCACCTATAGCTTTTAATGGTTCAGGCTTAATGGGTTGAGCCATCGCAGGCTTTTGAGCAACTTTTTGAGAATTCAAATGTTTTGCCCCACCTTGCATTTGTAATTTTTTTGCAAGTTCCATTCTTTGAGCATTGGTGAGCCTTTGAGGTGCTTTATATGCTGGCTTTTGAATAGGTGGTTGAACTTTTTTAGTCGGAGCAGAAGCTCTCAATGGTTTCCTTGATGAAAGTCCTGTTATTTGTGATGTGTAAGGATTTCTTTGGCTGTTTTGATAAGCTTTCAATCCATAGTTAATAGATGGCGTATTGTTTTGTACAACTCTGTCGCCAAGAGCTTGATTTCTTAAAGTAGGAGCTTGAGAAGCTAAAGACAGTTGCTCTCTCATATCCATTTCTCTTGATTTCAAACTTTGAGCAAGACCTATTTTCATTTCTTCTTCTTTTGAAGATGATTTTAACAATTTCAAACCAAAAGCAATTATCAACAAGAACAAAGCTCCCATTGCTAAAATCTTTTTGTTTAGACCAAATACATACCTAAAAATAGACCCCAAGACAGGTTTCGCAGCCAAAACAGAACCGGCAGCCATAGACATAGCCGTTTCAAATAAACCATTCGGCTCAACATCATCAAAATTCTCATTTTGATTGTAAATTGGAGCATAAGAGTCAACTGGTCTACCGAGTTCAATTGATTTTTCAGTATTTAGTTTTTTAGAAGTAGTTTGAGCCAAAGCCACAGGAACAAAGCTTACAGTGTTTGCTGAAATATTTTTTCCCTGAATTGTAATTCTTGTAGAATCGTCACCTTCCGGTTGAATCATAACGTTGTCTACATCAGGAACATTGTTATATGTGGTTCCTATAGAATCACTGGGTAAAAGCCCCTTGACGATTAGAGATATATCGTTTTCAGATTCAACTATTTTGCGAACATCAGTTGATTTATCTGCTTTTAAAACAATTTGATAGCCATTGTCTCCGTTTTTAATCTCAACATTTGAAATCGTATTATCAGCGGCCATTGCAGCTAAATTAGTAATGCAAACGCAAGCAAGCCCTAAAATCATTGCTTTTAACGTTTTTACGATATTCGATTTACCTCTCATATACCCTACACTCCTCGGGACTTTACTCAACTATTTTCTGTGTTCTATCTGAACCACACTTTAAATATAAAGGTTAAATGTTGTATTGACATCAATCTACAGGTCAAATTATCGACATTGACCATCTGGTCTATTTTTAGTATTTTAAAATCTTTAAAAAAGTGCTACAATTGAGTTCCAAAAGGAAATTTGTGACTATTAATCAGGAGAAAGTTATGCTATCTTTTTTGTTTAAAAAAGCGACACCCGATAAATGCAAGGAAATTAATGCTCAATACAAAAAGCTTAAAGATTTATATGATTATAATTCTATTTCTGATGATAGAAAAACTTACCTAAAAGATACGATAGAAAAATTCGGATATCTTCCGTATCCACATATTAAAGCATTAGAAGAACTTTCACCTGCTGAAGTTTTATATGGACTTGAAGTCAAATGGAACCTTAATAATATTTTTGAAAACAACTCTTTCAACTTTACGAATGAAGAAATAAGTCCCGTTTCAAGAGCTAATATAAACAATTCTGACTGGATAAAAAGAGAACAACACAACATAAAACTTGTTAATTTGGCAGCATTGGGCGATGGAAACAAAACTCATGAAGTAGGAAAATTTATAGATTGGCTAAGACAAATATTGATTTTGCCTTCAGGAAGTATTGACAACAGCGTTTTGGCAACAACGATGTATTTAATCCCGTTCCATCCGAGAGAATTCGGCTGTGCGTACCTTCCGACAAGCTCTAGCGTAAGCCCGAACCTTGAAGACAAAGATATAAAATCAACCCTAGACCTTGACGCAAAAGCTCAAGTTCAACTTTTTATCTCCATTGCTCAACTTGCAGGACACCCTGTTATATATGATGTTTTGCCCCAAACAGGAAGATATTCGAAACTTGTATTGTCAAACCCTCAAATTGCAAGATGGTTTGATGTAAATCAGCTCATAGAATCAATTTCGAAAGAAGCTGACAAGATAGCTTTCGACCTAAATAATGACTATGACCCGGAAGATGTTGAAATTGTAAAAACAATTTATAAAAATGCACTCAAAAACGGCTCTGATGATGTCGGTGAATTTTATAAAGAAATTTATCGTAAAATGAACGACTCTTTGTTAGAAAAGAAAAAAATGCTTTCTACAAAAATGCTTTCAAAAGCTGAACAAATCAAGCTTCATAAAAGAGCGAAAGATATTATTGCGAATGCTCACGGCGTAAAGCCCAATAAAATCGCCACTGAAAGCGATATTACAAATCAAGGACAAGCAATTCAAGATTTGATAAAAGAAGGCTTATGGCCTGCACCGGGTGGAGCATGGTGCTCATCAGGCATTCCAATTTTTGACAAAATGGCTGATTGCGGAAGCTTCCCATCATTCTTGCATTTTAATTATTTAGATGAAAATGTAACACATTTTGCAAATTTAGACTGTCAAACTCCATACTATTTCGTTTTCTTAGAAAATGGCGAATATAACCACCCCGTAATCGATTTTTACATCAACAAACTCAAGGAACTTCAAGAAGATTACAACTTTGACGGCATTAGAGTCGACCACATCGACCACGTTGTTGACGAAGTATCAGAAAAAGCAGGTGTCCCGATAAGCTACAGAGCACCAAGAATTGTTCTCGGAAAAGCTAACAAAGCGTTAAAAGAGAAAAAACCGCATTTTGCCGTACTAGCAGAATATATGCTCGGCGGACACTATTATAAAGAGTACCACGAGGAAATGGCGTTTGATATTTTGTGGGGAAATGACATCATCGCCCAATGCGAAAAAAATCCGAACAAAATCATTGAAGATAACCAAGATTTAGAAGAATTCAATGCTGAAAATGTAAAAAAACCTAAACTTTCAATATTAAAAACCTACAATAACCAAGACGGTGAATTTAGAGCTATTGACCAATACCCAGGTCAATTAAGTGCAGAAGGTGCATTGTTCAAATGGTTCAAAATAAAATTTATCCCCGGAGGAAAATCCGCCGAACGCCCTGCTATGTATGTTGACGGAGATGAATCATTTACAAGAATAGGTATAGAAAGCACTATAGGTTCTGAAATTTCCCTACCGAGAGCAAAAAACTATGAATTCTATGAAAAATTTGACGCTATAAATAGATTTGCTTTAAATTGCGATTTGACTCGTGACGGGGAGGCCCAAATTATAACCCAAGAAGATGAAGGCTTTGTCAGCTGGATGATTAACAAAGACCCATCTAAAGAAACATTGCTCATTGTTGCAAACTATCAACCGCCTACAGAAAAAATATCACACCAACTTGAAGACGGCTCAATGGAATGCTCAATAAAAGAGGGAGAATCTGTTTATAACAAATCAATACAGGTTCCCGGGGATTATACAATCAAAACCGAAATCGTCTACAATCCTGAACAAAAAGACTTTATAGAACAAGATATTGCAACAGAAAATAACACCTTATACTTTGAAGAACTAAAGCCCAGTGAATATAAAATCTTCAAACTATTAAGATAAAACCTACATAAAGAAAAGATTAAAATTGCCCTCTTCAGGTGCAATTTTTATCTCATTGCCCCTGATTGCGTGAGCAATATATACCAAAAACTTTTTTGGTGGGATTTTCTTGAACGTATTGCCGTCCATTTTGACAGGAGAAACAATATTTATTTTGTTTCCATCAACATCTTTTGTCACGAAATTTACCATACTTATTTCTGCTGTATCAGCACACCAGCCGTTTTCGTGGTAAAAATCAACATATCCTAAAATTTTTGTGTCTTTTTTAATATACAAATTGCCATCTTTGTAGACATCATGAACTACTTTAAAAGGAACGGCATCACCGACTTCTAATTGGTCCCTTGTTGTTAATATTTTTTCAGCAGGAGTGATTTTTATGGACAACCGGTCTGCAAAAGCTGGAACTCCAACAAAGAACAACATTATTAATATAAAAATTTTTTTCATTAATTAACCTCTAAAAAAACTGTAAAAATATCTTTTTTGGGACGTAAAAAAGCTTCTCCCCCACGAATTAAAAAGAATCCCCAATCCGACAAATTCGGATGGTCATTTCCTTTTTTCAAAATGACGCCCTTCAGTTTAATACTCTCGCCATTTGAGCCACAAACCCTCAATTGGTCAATATAAAGACTTGCGACTTTTCCATAATAATCATTTTCTTCTCTTGAGGCAAGCATGCCAGAAGCGACAGCATTTTTGTTTATTGTAAGATTTTTGTATGTAACTGTTTGTTTTACTTTAAATTTAATAATATCGCCTTCTTGAGGGACATCAGAAGTAGTAGATAAGGTAACCTCGGGGGAAAGCAAAACGGGTATATCCTTACTAAAAGCAGGCTGAGCAAGGAAAATGGCTATAAATGACCAAAATATAAGAAATTTTTTCATTATATTTCTTCATTTCTATATTTTTTAGCTTTCATTTTTTGTTCAAAAGCTCTGATATCTTTGGCAGATGAATATTTAAAGTTGACATAATAGATATTTGAATCCAATTGCGAATCCAAGGCTTGCGGATATTTATTATAAATATACTTATACATTTTCATCAATCTTTTTGAGCCGATTGGATGAGTATTCCAAAATCCCCAATCTGATTGAGGTTCAGGGAATACTTTATTTGCAACAATAAGCCCTGCTAAAGGGTTGTAACCTGCTTTTGCCATCAAATCCAAACCGATTAAATCAGCTTTGTATTCGTATGATTTACTATTAAATTTCATAGAAATCCATTTGAAGCAACCGCCATAAGCATCTAGAGAGTGGGCTATTTCATGCGAAATAATATATGCAAGTTCGTCATCTGAATCCACATAAGGCAAAAATCCTTGAGATATATGGACATCTTTTGTTCTCAAATAGGCAAATGCGTTGATAACTTTAGGAGTTCTGTCATAAAGTACGGGAACTCTCTTATCTAACTTGTTTGCATTAATAATCTTTGAGCTTACAGCAAGAATTTTTTGCTCAGCTTTTCCATTTTTTTGCCAAAAGTTATCCATATTAACATTAGACTCAACAATCACGTCAGCAAACGCCAAATTAACAGTAAAAAAGAGCCCCAATAACAATAATAAAAACTTTTTCATACATTTATCCTTAAAAATCATATATACAAGAATTATTATACAATTTTTCCCATAATGTGTAAATAAAGAGGAAGCAAACATTGCTTCCTCTTTATATTCTTTATTAAACAGCAGACTCATCAGTTCCTGCGTCAGCCCCGTCTTCACCGCCAGGAGCCTATATTTGAACCCCCATAGCCTTAAGTTCATTAAGAGCTTTCGGTGCAAGAGCCGTATCTGCAAAATTTTCTAATACAGTTTGGAAGCATTCAACAGCGTCATCTTTATACCCACGAGCTTTTAATAATTTTCCAAGCTTGTAATACAAAGGAGCATACATTGGATCAGAAGCAACCAACATTTGGTCATCAAGCTTCATTTTAATCTGCATAATTTGGGCATTTTCTTGAGGGGAAAACAATGAACCAGCATAAAGCTTTTGGGTCAATTTATCTAAATTGCCTGAAAGTGTAGTTACTTCTTCTTGAGAAATTCCCGTATCGGCAGTTTTACTTTTTCTGGCTGCTAAAACACTGTCAACATTGGCAAGACAGAATACAAACCCGAAAACAACTAATAATGCTATAATTTTTTTCATTGCAAAATTTCCCTAAATCAATTTACTACATAGTACAACAACTCTTTGACTTTTGTACTCAATTAAATGTATGATTATTTTATGGAAAAAATGACACTTAAAGAAAAAATATCACAAATGTTTATTTGCGGTTTTGTTGGAGATAACCCTGATAAATGCAAGGATTTTCAACAAATATTGAAAAATAATCTGGGCGGTGTAATTTTCTTTTCGCAAAATATCACATCAACTGAGCAGTTCAAAAAAATTATATATACAATAAAAAACAATACCCGCTTTGAACCTTTTTTAAGCATTGACCAAGAAGGTGGCAGAGTAGAAAGAACCGAAAGTATTCATAACGGCAAAAAATACTTATCAGCAAGGGCTGCTGCCAAAAAAGGAATTCCTTTTTTAAAAGAACAAACGAAAGAAATGGCTAAAGAGCTAAAATCATTTGGCATAAATATGAATTTTGCCCCTGTTTTGGACGTAAACACTAATATAAACAATCCTGTTATCGGTGACAGAGCTTATTCAGACAAAGTGAAAGAAGTCGTTCAATATTCGCTTGAAGTAAACAAAACATATTTAGAAAACGGGATAATTACAGTTGGCAAACATTTCCCCGGGCATGGAGATGCCTCTATAGATTCACACAAAGCACTTCCTCAAATCAGTTTATCAATGGCAGAGCTTGAATCTGACCATATTTACCCGTTCAAAAAAGCTACGGAAAACAAAATTCCTGCAATCATGGTCGCCCACGTGCATTATCCGGCTTTTGACAAAGAAAATATACCCGCTTCTATGTCTGAAAATATCATTAAAAATTATTTGATTAATAAAATGAATTATAACGGATTAATAATTTCTGACGACATGGTAATGGGTGCAATACAAGGGTTTACCCCTCTTCAAGCTTGCAAAAAAGCAATAAATGCCGGCATAAATATGTTTATATTTAGAAATACCGACAAAAAAGTTTTAAACTTAATAGATTGTATTGAACAAGCTGTTTTAAAAGGCGAAATAGATATCACTTTGATTGATAAAAGCGTTGATAAAATCCTATCGACTAAGTCAAAATACCTGACCGACTATCGCCATGGCGTCTAATTGACCCTCTTTTTGAGTTAAGAGTATTATTTGAACGTTGAAAGATAATACAAAACTCAAAGGAGATTGTTATGAAAAAATTATTAGCTTTAGCCCTTGTAATAGGATTCACAGGAGCAAACCTTGCATTTGCAGCAGAAACCGCAACAAAAACAGGAACCCCACAACCGATGACACCACCCATCAGCAAGCCGTCTGAAATGCACAAAATCGACAACAAAATCGATAAAGATATGCACAAAGCCGACACGGGCATGAAAAAAATGGGGTCTGATGTTAAAAAGGACATCCATAGAGCTGGCTCAGATATCAAAAAAGATACTCATAAAGCAGGCTCTGACGTAAGAAAAGATGCTAAAAAAATGGATAAAGGCATGAAAAATGACATGCATAAAATGAATAAAAAGATGCACCACAACAAATAAAAAACCTTCCTTTTGCCAATAACTACCTCACAGCACTGTAGGGAATGACTTTTGCTCATTCCCTACTACACATTTAGCAACATTTTCATTTAAAGCTCTATCAATATTCTTTTATTTAGATTATAATTTCCAATATCAATAAAGGAATTTATAATCGTGATTACACAAACTAAATATGCTGAAATAACAGAAACCGTAAAAGAATTAAACTTACAACACGTAGCCATAATTATGGACGGAAATCGCAGATGGGCTAAAGAGAAACATCTTCCGACAGCATTCGGGCACCAAAAAGGCGTAAATGCCCTCAAAGATACAATGCGAGCTTGTGATGACTTTGGCATAAAATATTTAACTGTGTATGCTTTTTCAACAGAAAACTGGAATAGAGCACCCGAAGAAGTCAGCTTTCTTATGGGACTTCTTGCAAAAACGCTTCAAAATGAACTTAACGAAATGCATGAAAATAATGTTCGCATTAGCTTTATCGGCAACATACAAGAATTACCAAAAGAATTGTTGCCTATATTAAATAATGCAACAGAAAAAACGAAAAACAATACAGGCGTAAAGCTTCAAATCGCATTCAACTATGGCTCCAGATTGGAGCTCACTCATGCAATGTGCAAAATAGCAAAGAAAGTTGAAAACAAAGAAATCGCACCTCAAGATATTACAGAAGAAACTATCTCACAAAATTTATACACCTCAAATATTCCGGACCCAGACCTTTTAATAAGAACAGGCGGCGAAATGAGAATAAGCAACTATTTATTGTGGCAACTTGCATATTCGGAGATTTATGTCACAGATAAATATTGGCCGGAATTTGATAAAGATGCCCTATCTGATGCGATTATAGAATTTAAAAACAGAAACAGACGATTTGGTAAATAATTTACAAAAAAATATCATAATAGCAACTGCAAATCCTCACAAGCTTGAGGAAATTGCTGCCATAAACAATATTGAAACTATTAAATTTGATATAGTTAAAGGTGATTTCCATCCTGTCGAAAACGGAACAAGTTATTTTGAAAACGCATACATAAAAGCTTACGAGGCTGCAAAACTATCTGATAGCTATTGTCTTGCTGATGATTCAGGGCTTTGCGTTGATGTCTTAAACGGAGCCCCCGGGCTTTATTCGGCTCGTTATGCAGGCTCTCAAAAAGAAAAAATAGAAAAATTGTTACAAGAATTAAAACATTTTCCACTACAAAAAAGAACCGCCCACTTTGTATCAGTAATGGTTCTCGTTGACTCAAAAGGAAATGTCGTCCACCAAACAGAAGGAAAAATCGAAGGACTGATTATCGACACCCCAAGAGGCAGCAACGGCTTTGGTTATGACCCTATTTTTCATATTCCAGAATACAACCAAACAATGGCTGAAATGAATTCAGAACTGAAAAATAAAATCTCTCACCGAGCTAATGCCCTTATACCAATGCTTGATTGGATTTCTAATAATATATAGCCCTATCAATATAGCTTTCAAGGCAATATAAAATCATTATATTTATTTTATTCTCAAAATCAAAGGAGAATAAATATGGAACAAAAAGAATTTTTAAAAGAAGCAAAAAAAATCATTGAATGTTGCGACACAATGTACTTTAGCACCTATAATAAAGACTATGATTCAGGTGAAACAAGAGCAATGGCAAATATGCGTTCAGAAGAACACAAACCTGATATTGTTGAATTTTTAGATACAGAAGATGACTTATCAAACTTTATTGTATCTTCTTTATCCTCTGAAAAAATGGAACAAATAAAAGACAGCAAACATTCATCGCTTTATTTTTATTGTCCGAAAACTCAAAGCTCAATAACCCTTTTCGGAACAACTGAAATCGTTACCGACAATAAACTTAAAGAAAAAATTTGGAAAGCAGAATGGGCACACTATTTCAAAAAAGGAGTGGAAGACCCTGATTATACAGTACTAAAATTTTCGCCCGTAGTTGCAAAATACTATACTCCAAAACTTGAAAAAATGGTTGTTCATTTAGATAACTAAAATTTAAGCGGGAAGATTCACTTCCCGCTTTTTATGCACTTTTTTTATTTTTTTGAGCAAGCTCTTTTTCATCTTCTTGCCTTTCAGCTTCAATACCCGGGAACTCATTTTTACCGGTTCTTAACTTTGTAATCAAATATTGAGTTTTCGGAATAATCGTAGACAAGAAAGCTGCTGAAATCAAGAAGCCTGCAGCAAAGAAGCCACCTGATTTTAATAGATTTTTGTTATTAATTGCATCTACAACTTCATTTGTGACCTGCTTTGCATTACCTTTTTTAACGAAAGTAGTTATTCCTTCAAGATAAAAATCTATGTTATCTCTAAATGCGTTGATTTTTTTCATAGGAATATATGAATGCGGGTCCAAAAGCTCTTTGCCAAAAGCGGTTTTATACATTTCAAGCAAGAATTTCGGCTCAGTTACAGCCCCTTCAGAAAGAACGTCAACCACTTGTTTTTTAGAAAGTACACTTATAAGTTCATCATTTATGGCTTGTTGCGGTTGAAGTTTTGACATTTCCAAAGCTTTTTTATGGAATTTTTCAGGTATAACTTTTTTCAAATTATCTAACGTAATAACATCATCTTTAAATGGAACTTTTTCTAATAAAGCTTTATTCTCTGATGAAATATTAGCGGTAATAGACTTTTTAAATTGTTCAAGGTCCATTTTGCCGTTGGAATTTTTCAAAGACTCAACAAGCATTTGATGTGCAACCGAAGCAGAAGAAGGGTCTAGGCGTGAAACTTTTCCATAATCTCCAATTTTTTCCAAAAGTTTTGTGACATGATTAGTAGAAAACATATAGAAATAGATTGAAGATGCGTCACGGAAACCGATTTCAATTTTTTCATCTTTATTTCTTGCATTAGCAGTACGGCCGGCTAAAATTCCGACATCAGTAGAAATCAAACGAGCAATCGGGTTATATTCAAGCAAGTTAGCAAAATTAGCGATACCTTCTCCCAACCCGCCACCTTTAAAAGACGGCTTTTTATCAGAAGATAATTTATTTTTAAATGTGTTTATCCCATCGAGCTTTAAGCCTTCTTGAACCGGAGAATTATTTTTAGCATTTTGAGCCTCTTTTGCAAGCTGTTTTTCATGCATTTTTCTAGTAATTTTATGGTTTACCTTAGGCATAACTAACCCGATAAAAGAGGTAGCAGCAGCAACACTCAAAGCTATTTTACCAAGTTTTATAGAGGCAAGTTGAGTCGCAGAAAGTTCTTTGAATTTTCCGGGAGCATTTTTACACATTTCTTTAGAAGTTTTCAAAGCATTAGCAAAAGGGGTTCTTAAGGGATCCTTGCCGACTGAAAAATCAACAAGAGGCATTTTAAATAACTTTTTGGTAACGAAATCGCCTATTTTATTAAAAGTCTTAACACCGAATAGCCAAACGACAGCACCTGTAGATTCTTCAATAAAGCGTTCTCTTGCTTCAGGTGCACCGGATCTTTTATAGGCTTGAAGCGTTCTTCCTGAAGTAACGGTCGATTCCAACAAAATTACAGGCAACAACGCACCGTCTTTTACAAGATGGGAAATTATTTTTTTCGGCTTTGGCTGACTTACAAAATTTAATATTTGATTTGAAATATTCATACAATACTTTATTAATAGTCCAACAGACATTAGAAAGAATGTAAACCATGTTTTTTGCCTAAATGAAGAAGAAATGTAACGTATGTAACAAAATTAATCAGCGATATATTCAAATATGTCAGCAGGAGTGCAATTAAGCTCCCTGCACAAATTTTCCAATGTTTTTAAATTTATCGAATTCGCTCTGTCATAATATAATCTTGTTAATGTGCTTCTGCTTGCACCAGTCGTCTTTTCCAGTTCAAATATCTTAATTCGTTTTTCACCCATAATTCGGGATAAATTATTCTTAATCATTCAATAATTTTATCAAAGGAATTTGCAATTGACATTTTCTATCACAAATGATATAAACAATTCATATTTGACTCATTAGAATTAATATTAATTAATAAAGAGAATTTATGACGCAAAATAACGACAATAATAAACAAAATGATAAAATTAATAATGAAAAAATTCACGTAAAAGAAAGTTTTTCGGCAATAATTCACTCTGCCTTGGAAAACAAAGGAATATTTAGCCAAAAAGAATTGAAAACCTTAAAAAAACTGCTTAAAGATAATCCTGAAAATTAATTTCAGTTAATATTATCTAAATAGATATTTACATAAAATATTTAAATACTATAATGATAATACTCACCATCCTCAATTTTGGTTGGGGTGGCACGAGCTGCCTAACGCAAATCACAATCTGATTCATTTAAGGATTGTTTTTGCGAAAAACAACCTAATAATTGAAAGGAACAACAACAATGGCAAACATCAAGTCTTCGAAGAAAAGAATTTTAGTAGCAGCAAAAAACCACGACAAAAATGTGGCTTTCAAATCAACAATCAAAACTGCTGTTAAATCCGCTTTATCTTCTGCACAAGCCAAAGATCAAGAAGCACTTAATTCTGCTTTAAGCAATGTTTATCAACTATGCGACAAAGCGGTTTCTAAAGGTATTTTGCACAAAAATACAGCTTCAAGAAAAAAATCAAGACTAACCAAAGCTATCAACAAACTTTTAGCTGAATAGAGTATTGATTACTATTTAAAAAATATCTCCCAATGGGAGGTATTTTTTTGCATATTATATATACAAAAAAGAGGAACTCAATCAAGAGTTCCTCTTTGAATATTTATCTAAGACTTAGCCGACTAAACCACCATCATCTTCTTCAGAAGCTTTTACCATAATAGCATGTTCAACCGGGTTTTCTTTTTTTATAGAATTATCAAATGCAAAATCATCATAACCGAACTCATCTTTAATTCTTTTTGATTGATTTTCATCAACCAATTTTTTAGCTAATTCAGCAATCTCATAGACTAATTGATAGCGATTGCCTGTATTTTCGTTCAATTCCCATGCGATTTTTATAATTTGATTCATAAGATTCTCCTAGTTGTTTATACAACTAATATACTATGCTGATATTTTTATATCAAGCACGTTCTTTAACTATAATTTCCATACCTTGCATAAGAGTCTTTAATTGGAAGAAAGAGCTTTTGCTTCCTAAAGCATCTATTGCCGTATTTACGAAATCAAGTTTGTTATTATCATCTGAGATAGAAACAATTTTTGAACGCAAATCGTTAAACACATCACTTTTTTTAATAGTTTCATCTTTAATATGAGTTTCAATTTTTCCATCCGGAAAATATAATTTCAAACTATCTTGATTATCGGTACCGGAAAATTCTACGCAAATAGGCTTATTTAACTTTTTAACTAATTTTTTAAGTGTTTCAACAGGATTTTTTGCAAAATCTTTTTTCAATGGCTTAAATTCATCTACGAGCTCATTTGACAAAGGATGGATTTTAACTTTGTCTTCATATTTAGCATAGCGAACTCGAAGAGCGTCAGTACCACCTATCATCAATAATTCATTTTGCAATAAAAACATTGGACCTTCACCGGTTATCAACCAATTAAGATTCACTTTATATGCTTTTGCGATTCTGGATAATATTTCAACACCTGGCTTAATCAAACCTTGTTCATATTTACTGATTGAAGACAAAGGTATTGATAAATCACTTGACATTTCTCTCAATGTAATACCGAGAGTTTTCCTTAATTCCCTATAACGGAGTTTAAATTCTAACATGTTTTTTCCTCACTATTCTTTTCCAATTTTCTTCACACTAAAAATTTTTCATTATTTCAAATATAACAGCAATAATACATACAAGATTATATTACATAATGCAAAATAAATCAAAATAGAGAAGGGAAAAAACCTGTAAAATTCAGTTTCTTTCCCTTGTCTAATAAGTATTTTACATTTCTTAAAATTGTCAAAAAAGGCTAATTACGAACAACCTGAATAACCACATTCTAAACAGATAAAACAGCCTTCGCCATACCCCAAAACCTTGCCACATTCAGGGCATCGGTGTTCTTTACCTTCTTGATTTTCTTGAGAAACAACTTCTTCCACTTTTGGCATATTATCATCAGCTTTTTTTTCAAGATTCATTGGTTGGAATTGTCTTGAGTTATTTCTATAGACGGTAATCCCTTTAAGATTATTATCATAAGCTAACATATATGATTCAGCGACATCTTCTCTTGTTGCAGATTCGACAAAGTTTACAGTTTTTGAAACAGCGTTGTCGGTATGAAGCTGGAAAGCAGCTTGCATTTTCACGTGCCACTCAGGGGTAACGTCGTGTGCTGCTACAAATATTGTTTTAGCTTTATCGGATACATTATCGCAGTGAGCTAAAGTTCCGTCTTCAGATATTTTTTCCATTAAAGCGGTTGAGTAGAAATTATGTTGTTTTGCATATTTTTCAAAAGTCGGATTAACTTCAGGCATTCTGGTTCCGTCCATAACGTCACGCATAAACACTAAACCGAATAAAGGCTCAACCCCACCTGAAGCACTTGCTATCATTGATATAGTACCGGTTGGAGCGATGCAAGTTGTTGTTGCATTTCTTATACCGAATTTTTCAATTTGTTCATCTAAATCAGCCCACATATCATCGGTGATAATTCCTGCAGATTTTCCTTTGTACTTGTTGTATAAGAAGTTTTGTCCGTCATAAATACTGCCTTCAAAATTGTTAAATTTGCCACGAGATTTAGCAAATTCAATAGATTGAACTTTTGAATGATAATCGATAAACTCCATAACTTGAGAAGCAAGTTTAGTGCCTTCCGGAGAGCTGTAAGATAGCTCCATTTGCATTAACATATCAGCCCAACCCATTACGCCTAAACCGATTTTTCTGTTATTTGTTACCATTTCATCAATTTGAGGCAACGGATAATTGTTGATTACAATAACATTATCCAAGAAATGGATAGCCATTTTGGTAGTATCTTTCAATCTGTCCCAATCTACAACTTTTTTTCCGTTTTCATCTTTAATCATCAAACCGAGATTGATAGAGCCGAGGTTGCAAGCTTCGTAAGGAAGCAAAGGAACTTCACCACAAGGATTTGTAGACTCTATAGCACCAATATTTGGTGTCGGATTATCATAATTCATTTTGTCAATGAAAACTATACCGGGCTCACCGTTTTTCCAAGCACCTTCAACAATCAAGTCAAAAACAGCTTTTGCATTCATTGACCCAACCGGTTTTTTAGTATTAGGGTGGATTAAATTATAATTTCTGCCTTCTTTTAAAGCTTCCATAAATTCATCTGTTATAGCTACGGAAATATTGAAGTTATTCAATTTATTATTATCAGATTTGCAATTGATAAAATCCAAAATATCAGGGTGGTCAACTCTCAAAATGCCCATATTTGCACCTCTACGAGTTCCGCCTTGTTTTACGGCTTCAGTTGCAGCATTGAATACTTCCATAAAGCTTACAGGACCTGACGAAACACCCATTGTTGAGCGAACAACATCATTTTTTGGTCTTAATCTTGAAAAAGAAAAACCTGTTCCACCACCTGATTTATGGATTAAAGCAGTATTTTTAACTGTTTCAAAAATACCTTCCAAAGAATCTTCAACAGGAAGAACAAAACAAGCAGCAAGCTGCCCCAATTCACGACCTGCATTCATCAAAGTCGGTGAATTAGGCATGAAATATCTATTTGTGATGTAGCTATAAAATTCTTCTGTAGTTTTTTTGATTTCATCATCAGTTGCCCCGAATGACTTGTCTGCAGAAGCTAACGTAGAAGCCACTCTAAAAAACATATCCTGCGGGGTTTCTACAGGAGCACCGTCAGAACCTCTTTTTAAATATCTTTTTTCTAAAACTTTAATCGCATTAGGTGACAAACTTATTTTTTCTTGTAAATTCAAAGACAATTTTAAACCCCTTCTTAATATTATACTTATTGAAAATATTGTACCTTAAAAACCCCATGCCCGTAAAAGGTTATTTGGTAGGAAAAAAGCATTTGACAATTTTCAATCAATCAGCCAATGTGGGTAAACTACGAAGTCATGCGAAGATTATTTAAAGGAAATCTAAAGGAAAATATTAACAAATTTTAACTAAGTGTAAATCCATGTGCCACATGGATTTTGGGGCAAAAGGCTTGCTACGTAAGTTTTTGCGTAACATTATGTAAAGTTAAATTTTATATCATGTAAATCCATGACACACATGGGTTTAGCATGTTTTTCCATGACGCTTGTAGCAGTTGAGATGTAGACCTATTCGGCACAAGATTTTAAAATAAATAAAGTAAACTTTTTTATACTTTAATAATCACTTGGGGATAATTTTATAAATGATAAACGCAGATGTTATAAATATAAAATCTGAAATTTTATATCGAGAAGCAGAAGACAATTTTTTCTATTTTAATAAACTAAAAAAAGCTGTAAGAAATTTAAACACCGCACTAAAGCTGACTCCAAATCACGCTAAAAGCCTTATTTTAATGGGCGACATACGCTTTATACAAGGCAAAACGAAAGAAGCACTCAATTATTATTTGCAGGCAAACGAATTAAGACCTGATAACGCAAAAATTTTAGGCGGAATTGCAAATTGTTATTCTTACATCTCAAACCCTCAAAAAGCTATCCTATACTGCGATCGAGCTTTTTCAAATATCAACTGTGACAATGAAGAATTATACTCATCACTATATGAGATAAAAATATCAAATTTACTAAATGAAAAAAAATATACAAAAGCTGGATTGTTTATAAAAAAGGCAGAAAAAGCTCTTACAATGGAAGATTTTTTCAACCTAATCCCACAAAAAACAGCTTTGAACATCAAACTCGCTTTGCAAAACAGAATAAAATCAAACTCATTAAAACTTATTAATTCATAATATTGATGATATGATTAAACAGAAAGTGAGGTTGATATGAAAGCAATTGTATTTGATGGCGAATTAAAACTTGATAGAAACTATAAAATTCCTGAACCTAAAGAAGGAGAAGCACTTGTAAAAGTCGTGCTTGCAGGGATTTGTAACACAGACTACGAAATCACCAAAGGCTATATGGGCTACAATGGGATTCTAGGACACGAGTTTGTCGGAATAGTTGAAAAAATAAACGATAAAGATAAATCACTTTTAGGCAAACGTGTTGTAGGAGAAATCAACCTCGGCTGTAACAACTGCGAATGGTGTGCAAAAGACTTGCAACGCCATTGCCCGAATAGAAGCACTTTAGGGATTTGGCAAAAAGATGGATGTTTCGCAGAATACGTCACAATGCCGCTTTCAAACTTGATTGAAGTGCCTGAAAATGTACCCAATGAAGAAGCTGTTTTTGTCGAACCTTTAGCTGCAGGGCTTGAAATACTTGAACAATTACATATTCCACCATACAAAAAAGTGATGGTGTTGGGCGACGGCAAACTAGGGCTTACAACAGCTATAGCATTAACTTCTGCTGGGCTTGACGTTACTCTCGTCGGCAAACACCAAAACAAACTTGATATAGCAAAAGAACAAAACGTAAAAACTAAATTGCTTGCAGATTTGACAGAAGGCAATATCTATGACGTAGTTGTAGAAGCGACAGGCTCATTGAGCGGATTTGAGACATCTATTGCATCTGTAAAACCAAGAGGAATACTGGTTCTCAAAAGTACCATTGCGGCCTCTAAAGAATTTAATTTTGCCCCGATTGTAATTAACGAAATAACAGTTTTAGGTTCAAGATGCGGACAATTCAAACCTGCTTTAAGATTTTTAGAACAAAAAAAAATAGACTTCAAACCTTTTGTCTCAGGCATATACGATATGGATGATGCACTTGAAGCTTTTGAAAAAAACAAAGACAAAGATACAATAAAAATTCTTATTAAAATAAGTAAATAAAAGCGAAATGAAATTAACAAAAAAAAGAGTTCTTGCTCTTGCAGTAACGATATTATTTTTAATATTGGTGTTTAAAAATATCGATATTAAAACCATGTTAAATACGATTAAGTCATTTAATTTGAATATTTTATGGCTACTGGTGCCCGTTTATACATTTTCTTATTTTGTAAGAGGTGCAAGGTGGCAACAAATATTGCCTAACGCCTCTGGTTGCAATAAAAACGAACTTTGGCAAATATATACAACAGGTGCGGCGTTGAATATATTTTTGCCCGCAAGAGCAGGTGATTTTTTTAGAGCCTACCATCTTGGAGAAGCCAAAAATATCAGCAAAATGGAAGTTTTAGGCTCAATAGTTTTAGAACGAATTTTTGACGGTATAACAGTGGTTTCGCTTTTAATCATTGCCATTTTATTTTCTCAAACAAAAGGTTGGATTGTAGATTTGACAATAACAGGCGGATTAATATTTTTTACCGCCCTTTTTGTTTCATTACTAATTTTAAAATACAATAAAACAGAAGCTATAAAACTTTTCTTTAAAAACAAAACAAAATTGTTACCTCAAAAATTTCAAAAAATTGCAACATCTTTTATTGAAAGAATGTCGGAGTTGGTAAATTCGTTTATAACAGGATTTAAAAATATTTTAGAGCCGAAAAAAGCAATTAAAATAGGGCTATACAGCATTGCAGTGTGGGGACTTGAATGTCTTATGCCTCTTTTACTCTTTGTAGGTTTCAACCTAAAAGCAGGACTGATTGCGACATTTTTTGTCATAGGGCTTACGGCACTATCAACCATTATTCCCTCAACTTCGATTTATATAGGACCCTATCAATATGCCTATATAATGGCTTTAGCTATGTATTCCATAAACAAATCACAAGCTCTTGCCGTTGCCTTTACACAACAGTTTATTACGATTATAATTGTGAGCGTGATAGCGACATACTTCTTCCTACGAAACGGATTTAATGTAAAAGAAATCGTTAAAAAATAAAAGGAAAGAAGAAAATAATGCAAAAAACACCAAAAGCACTCAGATTACATATTGGTATATTCGGTCGTAGAAATGTTGGGAAATCCTCAATAATCAATAAACTTACACACCAAAATATTTCAATAGTTTCAAATGTAGCAGGTACAACGACAGATGCCGTTGAAAAGACAATGGAAATGCTCCCATTAGGACCTGTTGTTTTTATAGATACAGCAGGGATTGACGACATCGGAGAACTCGGAAAACAAAGAGTCGACAAGACCCTTAAAGTCATAGATAGAACCGATATCGCAATTATAGTCTGCGATAAAGATGGCTGGGACGAATTTGAAAATGAATTATTTAAAAAATTTCAAGAAATAAAAATCCCTACAATCGCAGTGATTAATAAAACTGATTTGAAAGAAATATCTCAAGAAAAATTTGACTATATTAAAGAAAAAACTAACTCTATTGTTAAAACATCAGCCCAAAGTGATGAAAATATAATTATAAAAATAAAACAAGAGCTTATAAACAATGTGCCTGAAGAATTTATCACCCCGCCATCTGTAGTAGAAGGTGCTATTGAAGATGGTGAAAATGCAATTCTTGTGACACCTATTGACAAAGAAGCACCAAAGGGAAGACTTATATTGCCTGAAGTTCAGGTTTTGAGGGAATTGCTGGATAAAAATTGCCAAACAATAGTCGTTACTGAAAAAAGCCTAAAAAAGGCTCTTTCAATGACAAAAGAACCTCCCAAAATTGTGATAACGGACTCTCAAGCGTTCAAAGAAGTCAATGATATTGTGCCTGAAAATATAAATTTGACCTCTTTTTCAATACTTTTTGCAAGACTAAAAGGTGACTTAAAAACATTTATAGAAGGTGCAAAAACAATAAAAGAACTCCAAGACGGGGACAAAATCCTCATCTGCGAAAGTTGCACACACCACCAAATTGCAGATGATATCGGGCAAGTAAAAATTCCTAATTTTTTAAGAAAAAAGACAGGTAAAAATCTGATATTTGAATACTATTCTTCACATCAATTTGCAGAAAATATTAAAGACTACAAACTCATAATTCATTGTGGCGGCTGCATGACAAACAGGCGTGAAATACTTTCAAGAATTTTGAAATGCAAAAACGCAAATGTCCCGATTACAAACTACGGAGTAACAATAGCCTACTGCCTCGGAATACTTGATAGAGCAACCGAAATGTTTATGAAATAGAGTTTATTGCCAAACATTGAGCCTGATATGTTAAAATTCAACGAAAAAAGAGCCCCCAATGGAGCTCTTTTTGACTTATAATTAAAATAACTATGCTAAATATTCATTAATTGCTTTTGCAGCTCTTTTACCTGCCCCCATAGCATTGATTGCATTTGAGACACCACTCGGAGCGACATCACCACCTGCAAAAACACCCTCAAGGTTTGTTTTTCCGGTTTCAGCGTCAATTACAATATAACCTTTATTGTCAGTTCCAAGCTCCATGTTATCAGCTTCAGCCGAACGTTGAATGATAGGATTTGGACCGGTACCTAATGCAACAATAACAGTATCGATATCCATTTCATCAACTTTTCCGGTTTTAACAGGACGGCGACGACCTGATTCATCAGGTTCACCAAGCTCCATTACATCAAGCTTCATGCCTGCAACATATCCGTCTTTACCCATAATTTCAGTAGGGCTATGAAGCAATTTAAAGACAATACCTTCTTCTTTAGCGTGTCTAATTTCTTCCAAACGAGCAGGTAATTCAGCTTCTGTTCTTCTGTAGACGATATAGACATTTTCGAACCCGACTCTTACAGCGACACGAGCAGCGTCCATCGCTACATTGCCCCCACCAATAATAGCGGCTTTTTTACCAATTTTTATAGGTGTAGGTGTAGATGGTTCGTTTGCCTGCATCAAGTTTACACGGGTCAAAAATTCATTAGCTGAATATACGCCGTTCAAGTTTTCACCCGGAACCCCAAGCATTTTTGGAAGTCCGGCACCAGAGCAAATAAAAATTGCATCAAAACCGTCATCTTTTAGTTGTTTGATGGTGATGGATTTTCCTACAACGACATTTGTTTCAAATTTCACACCGATTTTTTTCAAAGATTCAATTTCTCTATCTAAGAATTTTCTCGGAAGTCTGAATGGAGGGATGCCATATCTTAAAACGCCGCCTAATTTGTGCAAAGCTTCAAAAACAGTCACCTCGTGACCGGCTTTTCTCAAATCTGCAGCAGCAGAAATTCCCGCACAACCTGAGCCTATTACAGCAACTTTTTTGCCGGAATTTTTAATCTCTCCGACTTTAGCGTCCGTATTATCGCCGACATATCTTTCAAGGCAACCTATTGCAATGGCTTCGCCTTTTATACCCATTACACATTTACCTTCACATTGTCTTTCTTGAGGGCAAACACGTCCGCAAACAGAAGGCAAGAAGCTTGATTCTCTAATTACATCACCGGCTTTTTCAAGATTATCTTCTTTTATAGCTTTTATAAATTCTGGTATATTTATATTTACGGGGCAACCTTGAATACATCTTGCGTTTTTGCAAGATAAGCAGCGATTTGCTTCTATTTTAGCTTGCTCCGAAGTCAAATTACTTTCAACAGCGTCAAAATTGCTTCTACGTTGAATTTTATCTTGTTCTTGAACTCTTTGTCTTTTAGGTTTTTCCATTAATCTATCCTTCTTGTTCTTCTTTATTTTGCAAAATCACAACCAAAATTGAAACCATCGTCCAGAAAACGAACTGAACCTGAGGTCTAAAATAAATAGTATCAAATAAGCCGTGAACCATTATACCGACTACGCTTATAGCCGTAGTAAAAATTAATATTTTTGTTAAAATTTCTTTTGAATTTATAAAATCTAAAACCGCATTTTTTAATAACACGAATAAGAAGCCAACATAAGCAATAAGGGCGAAAATTCCGCTCTCTACGGCGATTTCAAGGAACACGTTGTAAGAGCTTAACGCATCAAAGCCTGAGACCATATATAGCCCATAGACTTCTCTAAAAGTTTTGTTGCCTGTTCCGATACCTAAAAGCCAGTTGTCTTGAAACATTTGCAAGCTTGATTTGTAAACGTTCATTCTGAATGAGGTTGAAGAATCCTCTCTTAAAATAAAAATAGATAAAATTCTTTTTAAAATAGCAGGCGTGCAAACCATAACAAGCACAACAGCCCCACCGACAGAAGAAACAACATATTTCCAATACGATTTAAGTTTTTCGCCGAACAAACATTCTTTAAAAATCACTTGCCAAGAAGCAAGCACAACGCCTATAAAGATAGCAAATAAAGCGACATAAGCCCCTCTGCAGCCTGTAAAAAATATGGTTAAACAAGAAAGCAAAGCAAGCACACAGCCCAATATAACAGATTGGTATTTTTTATTGTTTAAAGAAACAAATATAAACGCTAAAATTGCAGAAAAACCTGAAATCATATACCCAGCGAGAAGATTGGGGTTATACGGTTGCAATGTACCATAAACTCTTGATAATACATCTTCTGGGTTCACATAGCTGGTATCTTGCCAAGTTGAGATATTTTCAAGCCCCAATGTGTTTTGAAACAAACCTATTACAGCTTCAATAGAAACCAATATTCCGATTAAATATATAACAGGTAAAAATTTATCTTTGTTATATCTGAAAAACTGAATTAAAGAAAAATAGAACCCCATATATATTAGGGTTTTTGTAAAGCCATATAAACTTAAACTCGGCTCTGTTGAATTTGCTACACTGTAAATTGAAAAAGCAATAAAACCGAATATCCAAACATTACAAACAGCAAGGTTTATGTTTTGTCCCTTTATCAAAAACAATTTAAAAACGGTAAGCCCAATAACAACACAAGCAACAAGCCCAATCATTTCACTGGGCAAAAACAATGAAGAAATCAATACCAAAGAAATAAATGCAAATATAATTGCATCTATTTTCCTTAGTATAAAGCTATTTTCGACTATATTTTGAAACTTATCTTGCACAAAGGCAAAAGAATTGTTTATCGTATTTAAAATTGAAGAATTAACAGTATTCATTTTTCTCTAATCTTAATTTATGTGATTATCTTTTAACAGGCATAGGAGGTTGTTGACCTTGCACAGGAGGCATAGGTCTTTGTCCTTGAGCAGGAGGTTGTGGAGCATTAGCCTGAGGTGCACCTTGAGCTCCTTGAGGAACTTGTTGATTTTGAGATAAAACTTGAACGTTAGAAATGGTACCGTTCAATTTATAATTCTTGCCCTCTAAAATAATAGGTACGCCTATTTTCAATTTATTGCCACCGACAACAGCACCGTCATCAGTAATTTTTGCTTTATCAACCAAAGTAACTAAGAAATCGAATTGGAAAGGAGATGAAACATCATCAACAATCATAACTTTTTCTTTTGTACTTGGAGCAGGGAGAGCGATTTTTCTTCTGTCAAATTTAACATCAGAAATTTTCAATTTTGCATAAGGCACATTTCTTATAGTGATGAAGGTTTCATCATTAGGTTTGAATGGGCTATCTTGGTCGGTAATAGTTATACCACGGAAAAACACTTGGAAAGCGACTTGTTCTTCAGAATTCACAGGTGATTTTGAGAGGAAAGTATTTTTGCCGACGAATGCTAAAACAGCAATGATTATGAAAGCTATAACCAAGCCAATAATCAACCAATCAGTTTTTTTAAATTCTTTAAAGTTCATTTTTATTCTCCTAAACTTTTATAGTAAAGTCATCCATATTTAATTTGTCTAAAGTTTTTGATATTTCAGAAACGCTTGTTGTAGCACAGCCGAAATGTCTTATAACAATACTGGCAGCCAAATTGCCAACGATAGCAGCTTCTTTAGGAGCCAAACCTGCAGCCAAGCCCAAAGTAAATGAAGCTACAACAGTATCACCGGCACCTGTTACATCGAATACATCTGTTTTGTTAAACACAGGAATTTTGGACATCTTGCCGTTTTGTTCAAAAACGCACATTCCGTCACCACCTCTTGTAACAAGAACAATATCATTTTCGGTTTTAGAGAGCATATCTTTTCCTGCTTGAGCAAGTGAATTTTCATCTTTAATGCAATAACCGATAAAGCCTTCGGTGTCTGGCTGATTTGGAGTCATCGCAGTTGCACCTTTGTATCTTTCCAAGTTTTTTTGAGCATCTACAACAACGACTTTGCCGTATTTTTTAGCTATCGAAATAGTTTGCGAAATAACATTAGGCGTCATCATTCCGATATTGTAGTCTGATAAAATGACCGCATCGTGCTGAGGTATAGCTTTTTCAAGATTTTGAATAATTTTATTTTCAATATCAGCAGACAAAGGAGCAGTAGTTTCTCTGTCTATCCTAACGATTTGTTGAGTAATAGATTGAGAGCAAGAGCCTGAAATTCTTGTTTTAACAGTAGTTGCTCTATCTTTGTCTTGAACCATGTAATCAGTATTTACGCCTGTTTTTTTAAAAGCATCAATCAAGATAGGAGCATACAAATCATCTCCGAAAGTGCCGATAACACTGACTTTTCCATTATTTAAAGCCGAAATATTATGAGCAGCATTAGAAGCAGCACCCAATATAACTTTTGTATCGTAGTGACGCAAAATTAAGACGGGAGCTTCTCTTGACATTCTCGCAGTATTGCCATAAATCATCTCATCAATAGCTAAATCACCTACTACCAATACACTGGGTTCCATAATTTTTGCGAGTTTAGCTTTTAAATCCTCTTTATCAAATGAAAACATTAAAATCTCCGTTATTTGTTTGATTAAAATAGCTACCTATAATATACTATAATTATATTATCACAAACTAATTGAAAACAATAACGATACAAAATTTCAAAAAGGACTAAAATGGACGACAATCAACAACTACCTGAAGGTCAAGAACCACAAGAAGAATCTATGCAAATTGGTGACCAAAATCAAGAAGAATATACAGCTGAAAAACTTCCGAGTGAACAAGATTTGATTGAACAATTAATCAAAAGTCATTCTCCTGAAACTCCGCAAGATGCAGAAAAGCCAAAGGAAGAAAAAGCTGAAAATTCTGAAGATATGCAAAAAGTTCTTGATGAGAACAATATTGAAATTGCACCTAAAGATTATAAAAAATTTGTCATCAATGTAAAAAAAGAATACGTAGATTATTTTGAAAATCTATCTACCGACAGCCGTTCAAAATTAATTAACGGTTTCTTAAAATCGGAAATTGACAATAAAGCAAAAAATCAACGTAAAAAAGTTGTTGCAAAATTCTTACGTCACTTTTTGATAATTCTTTTGACGATAGTAATAGGATTTCCTATTATATTTTTCATAGTCAATTCGTCAATAAAAAGCACTATCAATAGCTATAAATATATGCAAGTAAACTTTGAGAGATTGTACCAACAAAAAGCAATGGAAAAATATTAAACAAATGAAAAGGGATATAAATAAACAAGAAAAGATTTCGTTTATCGGAATCTCGCTTTCCGCACTTTCAACGACAGAGTCAGCTGCCGCAGTGCTTGACAAGAATTTAAAAATTATAAAACTCGATAAACTGTTTTCAATGGCAGATGTTGAATTTTTTCTAACAACATTACCATCAAAACACAACTCTATAGTCACTGTTTCAATCCCCGAAAATGAAACTATGATTAGCAGCAAGTGGAAATACAACTCTCGTACATACCAGCCTGTCAATTTGAATTCACCTATTAAAAACGTAAACAACTGGTCTGACAGATTTTCGACAAGAGGCTCTGAATTTTTAAAGAATTTATATACAGAAGGTCTTGATATTTTCAGATTTGACCTCGACAACGTAAAAAAGGAAATGGGACATTCCGCTCCCTTTAAAAACCGTACGCCTACTGACTGCAAAGCAATTCAAAACACATTAAAAATGGAATATGGAATGAGAGAGCTACCGACAAATATGCTCCCCGTTGCACAACTTGAAGCTATTATGGGTGCATTTTTAGCCCACAAATTAGCTTTCGGAGAAGAAAACATCGACTACAAAACTTTATATGAATTTGAAGAATTAGAAGTATTAGGACTTGAGCCCAATTCAACACTTTTGTAACAAAAAAGTTACATTTATTCTATATTTATAAAGTTTGAACTAAAAAACACCGACCTATATAAAGTAAGGTATAGGAGAATGAGTTATGCAATATTATTCAGTATGGCCCGGATATTATAGTTTTAAATCCGAAATAAAGCTGTTTTTAAACGCCTTCCGTAGTTATGTGGATACAGTGTTAAAGAAAATCGAAGAAACAGAAAGCAAACTGGCATAAAAACCATTGCCAAAAGCAATTCGATAAACGATTCTATTTGAGGAATTAATTACTTTTCGAACAAGAATCTCACGGTGACATGCGAAATCAAAAATCACATGAGCACCCGTTTAAAACAGCTACTAGATTAGGGTTTGGTCAACGCTTATTTTGAAAAATAAGCGTTGATTTTTTGTATAAATTCAGAAATATTAATAGGCTTTGTAATGTAATCCAAACAGCCTTTGTCTTTAGCTTTAAGGATTTCATCTTCAGTGCAACAAGCTGAAACAATAACTGTTGGGACCTTTTTTTTCATTTCTTTGATAACATCATAGCCTGATTTTTTTGGGAGTTGGATATCTAAAAGCATTAAATCAAAATCATTTTTTTCAAGAATATCAAGAGCCATTTCGCCATCAAAAGCCTTTTGAACGGAATATCCGATTTGAGTAAGGATATCGACCATCAACTTCATATTCAGCTCATTGTCTTCAACGACCAAAATATTTTTTTTCATTTGATACTCCTAATTAGGCAATTCTATAATAAAAGTACTGCCCTCGTTGACCTTACTTTCAATATATATTTTGCCACCGTGAAGCTCCACAAGTTCTTTAGTAATAGTAAGCCCTAATCCTGTAGAACTTTCTGATTTAGTATAGGCACTATGAAGCTGAACGAATTTACCGAAAATTTTTCCTTGATATTTTTTGTCTATACCAAACCCGTTATCTTTCACTTTAATGATAGTTTTTTTGGCATTTTGAGCCAGAATTATTTCAACTTTTCCGTTTTCAGGCGTAAACTTTATCGCATTACTCAAAAGATTAAACAAAATTTGTTGAAGTTTTTGATAATCCGCATTTAGCATCAAATCATTTTCCATCGATTTCTCAACAGAAATATGTTTTTTATCAGCAAGCGGTCTGATAATATTAATGACCTCGTTAATACATTGAGAAGCAGAAAAATCTTTTTTGTTAAGCTTAAGCACTTTAGCCTCAATTTTAGCCAAATCCAAAAGCTCATTAATCATACCGAGCAAATGTACGCCGGAAGCGTTTATATCAGAAATATATTCTGATTGTTTATCATTCAAATCTCCAAACAATTTAGACTTCAAAACATCAGAAAATCCGATAATTGCGTTAAGAGGAGTTCTCAATTCGTGGGAAATATTAGCGATAAACTCATTTTTAGCCTTATCAGCTTCAAGGATTTTTTCATTTTGTTTTTTTATAGTTTTATAAGCCTGAGTTTTTTCAACAATACTTTCTTGAAGTGCCTTTAGTTGAAGCTTGAAAACATTTGAAAGTTCACTGTCTTTAATTGAGTAGGCGGCAACAGAAGAAAACGAGTTCAATATTTCTCTATCGTCGTCGTTAAATTTAGACCCGTCAAATTTAGCGATAAGAATAAACCCGAAGATGGTTTCTCTAATAATCAATTTTGCGAGGATATAATTTCCGACGCCTTTATCCAACTCCAAGTCTTTTGCAATATATGAATTTACACCAAATGAAAGTAATTTTGCCGAATATAAATCTTCTCGAGTTTTTTCAGACACGTCAAAATACAATTTTTCACCGCTGTAAGGAGCTTTTTGCCCGAATTGTTTGTCTGCTTTCAAATTCAATCTGTCAGCATTAACATAAAACAAAGCACCATAATCGAAGTTTATAATTTCGTTGAGTGAATCTAATAATTTAGAAAAACTTTTTTCAGACTCAAGTGCCGAATTAAGGACTTGAGAAAAATTCAATACAGCTTTTTTATACTTATTTTCCATAATAATAAAATTATATTCTTGAAGAAAAAACAAGGCAAACTTTTAACAATAAAAATACCCGCCTTAATAAAGACAGGTATTTTATTTAAAAATCAATTTAAAATTAAATTAGTTAGCGTAAACGCTGACTTGTTTTCTGTCACGTCTGTGAGGTTCAAACTTAACCACACCGTCAACAAGAGCAAATAGAGTATCATCTTTGCCGATACCTACATTGTTACCTGGGTGAATTTTAGTACCTCTTTGGCGAACAATAATATTGCCGGCAGAAACGATTTCTCCACCGAATTTTTTAACGCCGAGTCGTTTACTTTCACTGTCACGACCGTTTTTTGATGAGCCGACGCCCTTCTTATGTGCCATTTTTATATTCTCCTTGTAATTATATTATGTGTAATTATGCTTCTTCGCCAACAGTTTCAGATTTAGCTTTAGCTGCAGTAGTTCTGATTTTGTTAATCATAACTCTTGTAAAACCTTGTCTGTGACCTTGTTTTTTTCTGTAGCCTTTTTTAGCTCTTTGTTTGTAGACAATAACTTTTTTAGTTCTGTCATTTTTAACAACAACGCCTTCGACACTAGCATTAGCGACATAAGGTTGTCCTACTTTAGATTTTTTGCCGTTTACAATCATAACGATTTCTTTAAAAACGACTTTAGAATCAGCTTCAGAACCTAATAATTCAACATCAACATAACGGCCTTCTTCAACTTGGTATTGTTTACCGCCTGTTTCAACGATTGCGTACATTTGAGTATCCTTTCATTTAAGGGACCGTAGCCATAAGACTTTAAGAACGGCCGACCTATCTAACACTTTATGGCGACAAAAATCACCACTACAATAGTGTATCGTTGACAAAATTTATTGTCAATCCTGCTCAGCATGCCTGTTACGTAAATTAATAAGCAGAGAGGTAGAAACTTCGCAAGAAGATTGACCAAAAGGTCAATAAAAATTGACCCCGAGATTGATACATTCCATCGGGATAACAAATAGAATATTAATAGACAGATGGGGAGAGTACAATTTTGGCATTAAGATACGAGGGAAAAAAGCCCGACTTCAGTACAATAACACACAAAAGTTCAAAGCCTAATGAGGGCTTGGCATACGAATTATTTGTCAAAGCCGACGCATTGAGATTGAACAATTTGCACAAAGAAGCCGTAAAAGAATATCTTAATTCTATTTTGGTCAAGAGGAATAACGCAAAAGCGTATTATGGATTAGGGATTGCGTATAAACATTTGAGGGACTACGAAAGAGCGATTGATGCACTCGAAAAGGCGAAGGCATTGAGCCTTTTTGACGCAAAAATCCATTACGAATTAGGGATATGTTATTTAGTCAACGGAGAAATGTGTAGAGCAATAAAAAGTTTCGTCAACTCAATAAAACTCGACCCATCTAATATTGATGTTCAAATCCAACTGGGGATTGCTCATGAGATGATTGAAGAAGAGGATATGGCATTAATGATTTATCAAAAAATCATAGAAACCTCGCCATCTTTTATAAGAGCCTACGCACAAAAAGCTGCTTTATATATGAATTCTGAAAAATATTTGGAATCGGCTCAAACATTTAGACAAATACTAAAAATAAACCCCGATTATTACAGAGCTTATTTAGGAATCGGGATTTGTTGCGATAAACTCGACAAAAAAGTCGACGCCGTGAGATATTATAAGAAGTTTTTAAAACTAAAACCTCGCTCTAAAAACTCAAAAGATGTCAAAAAACGACTTGCGGTAATAAAATATGAATACACTCCACGTGAAACTTTTTTAAAAGTAGTATAAAAGTGGCATGAATGCGATAAAATTTGACCAATTTGCAGTTTTCTGCTAACTTATTCAGAGACGTCAAGTTTTACTGCGATAGAAGCTTTAAAAAATGGAAAAATTAGACATAATATCAATAGGCGAAAGCCTTATAGAGCTATCGAGCGAAAAAAGCCTTACTTATTCAGACACTTTGGATAAATATTATGGCGGAGACACTTTGGTTAGTGCTATTGCGGCTTTACGTATGGGTTCAAAAGTCGGATACATTACCAGAGTCGGAATGGACCATTTTAAAGATTTTTTGCTCGACAGTTGGCAAGCTGAAGGGCTTGACATCTCTCAAATAAAACTTATTGAAGGCTTCAACGGACTTTATTTTATTGCTCGCCCGACGGGCTCAGAAAAAGAATTTGCCTACTATAGAAAAAAAACAGCTGCAACCAATCTTTCGATTGATGACATATCAGCTGAATACATCCAAAATGCAGGTATTGTTTATTCTACAGGAGTCACTCAATCGCTTTCGCTTTCAGCAAAAGAAGCTGTAAACAAAGCTTTCACTATTGCAAAACAAAACAATGTAATGACAGCTTATGACCCGAATTATGCCCCAAAATTGTGGTCTAAAGAAGAAGCCAAACAAGCTTTTGAAGAAGTCCAAGACAATATCGATATATTGTTTTTGAACTTAAAATACGATTCTGAAAAATTACTTGAAATATGCTCGATTGATAAGTTAATGAAATATTTCTGGGACAGAGGAGTTTCCATAATAGTCGTGAAATCGCACGCAGAAAAAGGATATTATACCGGCTATCAAGGTGAGGTTTTATTTACGGAATTTTATGCAGATACGATTGTTGACACGACAAGTGCCGGCGATGCCTTTAACGGCGGGTTTATGCACGGAATTGCATCAGGGCTTACCCCTTTTGAATCAGCCCATATCGCAGCAATCGTAGCAGGATTGCAATCTCAAGGCATTGGAGCTATAAAATCAATTCCGTTCAAAAAAGATGTCTACTCAATTTATAAGGGCAATCATGAGTAAAAAAATAGTAATCTCCGGCTACTACGGCTTCGACAATTTTGGCGATGAGGGAATTTTAGGTATTCTCGTAAAAAACTTAAAAAATATGGATATCGAGAACCTCGAAATAACAGTGCTTTCATCAAATCCTGAAAAAACCGCAAAAAGATATGATGTCAAATCAGTTAAAAATTTTAATGTACCAAAAGTTATTGATACCCTAAAAGATTCTGATGTGTTAATTTCAGGTGGCGGAAGCCTTCTCCAAGATGCCACCAGCGTAAAAAGCCTTGCATATTATCTATGGGTTATTTTTATGGCTTTGTTTTATAAAAAGAAAGTTATAATCTTCGCACAAGGAATCGGACCTATTAACAACCCGATTGCAAGATTTATCACAAAAACACTCTTGAAAAAAGTTTCTTACGCAAGTGTAAGAGATGAAAAAAGTTTGTACTTGCTAAGAGGTTGGGGGATAAATCCTGAGCTTGTAAACGACCCGATGTGGAGCTTAGAGCTTTTAGAAAAAGAACCGAAAAACAGAATAGGAATTCAGCTCAGAGATTGGAAAACCCTATCTGATGAGTTCATCAACTCTTTGGCTCGCAAAGTCAATGAAAACTTCAAAGGATATGAAATATATCTTTATTCCTTCCAAGACTCACAGGATTATGAAGTTTGCACAAAATTTAAAAATTTCTTGTCTTTATTAGACCAAGAAACAAAACCTGTAATTATCTATCAAAGAACAAATCAAGAAATGATTGATTCTTTTATGAATCTTGACTATTTAATCGCAATGCGTTATCACGCCTGCATTTTGGCTTTAAAATACGGTATCCCCACACTCCCGGTAAGCTATGATGAAAAGGTTGAAAAACTTGCAAAAGAGCTCGAAATACCTTACATCTCACTTCCTGATGGAGATAATTTAAAAAATGCAGTCGAAGGATTAAAAATGTTTGATTGCGAAAAAGTGAAGAAAAAAATCGAAGAAAAACATTTCGATTTCAAACCGATTTTCGATATTATCGAGGAATAAAAATGTCAATTGAAAAAGTAAGAGATTATTTTAAAAAATTCAATGTTGAAGATAAAATTTTAGAATTCAACGAATCCAGTGCCACAGTAGAGCTTGCAGCCCACGCTTTAAACTGTGAACCAGCTAGAATTGCTAAAACATTATCTTTCAAAATAGACGAAAAACCGATTTTGATAGTCACTGCAGGTGACACAAAAATAGATAATCCAAAATACAAATCTTTTTTTGGCACAAAAGCCAAAATGCTCCATTTTGAAGAAGTGGAAAACCTTATAGGACACGGGATTGGTGGAGTTTGCCCGTTTGCAATAAAAGATGGCGTTGACGTGTATCTTGATATTTCAATGAAACGTTTTAATACAATTTTTCCCGCCTGCGGAAGCAGTAACAGTGCAATCGAGTTGACAATGGACGAACTTGAAAAATATTCAAATTCAAAATCGTGGATTGACATCTGCAAAGGTTGGAGCTAGCCTCTGGCAAGCAGAACCTTCTTATAGCAGGCTTTTTGAAGACTTTTACCTGATACACTATGTGTATTTTCTTGAAAAAGCAGTTATCACAAGAGTTTGGCAAAAATTAATACAAAAATATTTATGACAAAACCTCTGAAAAATCAGTATTTGTAATAATTAACGCTGATTTTGTCAAAAGCAAACAGTTTCAATTTTTTTCAAAAGAGCCTAAGAAACAGGAATACTAACGTCTGAAAGCTCTTTTTTTATATCTTCAACTGATACGAAAGACACATCAGAATTGTCATTTTTTTTGAGGTAAACGCCTTTGATACCTGATTGAACAATAAATCTTTTGCACAAAATACAAATAAAATTGTGACCGTATATATACATCGTAGCGTCCTTGCAACGGTCTTGCCCTGCTTGGATTATAGCATTTTGCTCTGCGTGAATACTTCTGCAAGTTTCGTATCTTGTTCCTGACGGAATATTGTTTTCAATCCTATAGCACTTGCCGATTTCTGCACAAGAAATAACTTTTGAAGGGGTGCCGTTATAACCTGTTGCTTTGATTTTTTTGTCATCACCGACAATTACAGCCCCAACTTGAGCTCTTAAACAATTTGAACGGGAAGCACATGTTTTTGCTATTTCTAAAAAGTAATCATTCCAAGGTTTTACCATATTTTTTGCCTTTACTCTTTACTAATTATTTAAACTATGAATCGGAGCAGGAATTCTGCCACCTCTTCTTACAAATCCTGTTGAAGAAAGCCCGTTTACAGGCATTATCGGTGCTTCTCCCAATAATCCGCCGTAAACAGCATAATCACCGACTTTTTTATTAGGAACAGGGATTACTCTAACAGCAGTGGTTTTTTTATTTATCATACCGATTGCCATTTCGTCAGCGATTATCCCCGCAATAGTATCGACAGGAGTATCCCCCGGGATTGCAATCATATCAAGCCCAACAGAGCAAACTGAGGTCATAGCTTCCAGTTTATCGAAAGTCAAAACACCTTTTTTCGCAGCTTCAATCATGCCTGCATCTTCAGAAACCGGAATAAAAGCACCGGATAGTCCGCCGACATGTGAACTTGCCATAATTCCACCTTTTTTTACGGCATCATTGAGCATCGCAAGAGCGGCAGTAGTACCATGGGCACCTGCATGTTCAAGCCCCATAGCTTGAAAAATCCCTGCAACACTATCCCCGATAGCAGGAGTAGGAGCGAGGGCTAAATCAATAACACCAAAAGGAATAGCCAATTTTTCAGCCATTTCACGCCCGATAAGTTCGCCTGTTGAGGTGATTTTATATGCAATTTTTTTAATTTTGTTAGCGACTTCACTCAAATCCGCATCCTTTGGAAGTGCCTCAACTGCAGCTCTAACCACACCAGGTCCTGAAACTCCGACATTTAAAGCACACTCGGGTTCACCTATCCCGTGAAAAGCACCAGCCATAAAAGGATTGTCACTCGGTGCATTACAAAAACAAACAAGTTTTGCAGCTCCCAATCCATCGGCATTTGCAGTCAAGTCAGCTGTTTTTTTAACAATTTCAGCCATTTTCAAAACAGCATTCATATTAATACCGGCCTTTGATGAAGCAACATTTATTGAAGAACAGATTTTATTTGTTTGGGTCAAAGCTTCAGGAATTGAATCTATCAGCATCAAGTCACCTTTTGTGCAGCCTTTTTCAACCAAAGCACCAAATCCGCCAATAAAATCAACGCCGACTTCTTCTGCTGCTTTATCCAAAACTTTTGCGAGATATACATAATCAGGATTTTTGCAAGATTCTCCGACCAAAGAAATAGGAGTAACCGCAATCCTTTTATTTACAATTGGAATTGAATATTCATTTTCAATTTCTTCTGCATAAACTCGTAGATTTTTTGCATACCGTAAAATTTTATTATAAATTTTTTCACCGGTAACTTTTACATCCTCACTAGCACAATCTCTCAAGCTCAACGCCAAAGTAACCGTTCTTATGTCGAGGTTGTGCACCTTTATCATATTAATAGTTTCTAAAATCGAATCAGAACTTATAAAACTCATTTTTTATTCCTGTCTAACTAAATTGTGTGCATATTATCAAATATTTGTTTCTTTTGAACCCAAAGCTCCATTCCGAGCTTTTCTCCAACATCAAGAAGCCCTTGCTTTATATCTTTAAATGAATATTCAGACTTACTGATATCACCCAGCAAAAACATCACAAAATAATCCTGCATAATAGTTTGCTTTATATCCTCAATATTAACACTGTATTTTGCTAACGCCGCCGTAAGCTCAGCAACAATACCAATTCTGTCGCAGCCTGAAAGCGTCACTATAATCTTTTCGTTATCCATTTTCGCCTCACTATTATTTGTATTTCTCTCACATCCTTGTCTACATTGTATCATAATCCGGTCTTTTATTAAAATTACTTTTTGCAGATTGCTATTACATAATTGCCTTATTTTTTACTATTGGGTAAAATAAGTCTGGATATGAAACTGCCAGGATTAACATGGCTAAAAACAGTTTTTCAAAAACAAATACTTCTGAAGAAGTCAATATCAGTATGACCGCATATAGGGCTTTGCTTGTGCTGGGATTTTTGATTGAAAGTCCTCATACAAAAAGTGAAATTCTACAAATTCTTAAAAATGATAAAATCACTTCTCGTGCTTGTTCAGAAGATACCCTGCGTGTAACTTTAAATACTTTAAAAGCAGCAGGATGCATCATCTCTCGTCCTACTCAAAAAAACAATTTCAATTATTCTTTAACATTTCACCCTTTCGGTTTGTTTTTCTCTAAAGAACAAATTAATTGCCTTAATACATTAAGAAGAAATCTTACAAATATTGAGGATTGGCAATACATACTTGATCTCAATAATCTTTTTAACAAAATCGCATTAAAATCTCACGACAACACTACAATTGAAGCATTTAAAGATAATGAACCGCTTTCTGAGGTTAATAAATCAATTTTGGAAACATTAAACAATCATTCTGTCCTAGGCAAAAATGTTTTGATAGAATATAATTCTGTACGAAACGGGCTTGAAGATTTATATATAATACCCAAAAAAGTCTTTTATGAAAATTTAAAATTATATGTCGAATGTTACTGCGAAAAATATCAAAAATTTGCATATTTAAGACTGGACAAAATCAAACAAATTAAAGGTATAGGCATCAAACCCGGTGCTTACGTACAAAAAAGCTATTTGGCAAAATACACAATCAAAGGCGATTCTGTTCTTACTTTCGAAAAAAAAACCAAATGAAACAATATTTCATCAAGATGAAAATCAAATCATCGTCGATACTCTTGTAGATAACGAATTTAGATTTATTCAAAGACTTCTCAGCTTTGGTAATGATTTGCACAGTATTGCACCGGAATCTTTAAAAGAAACCGTCTTAAAAAAATTAAAAAAAATAAAAATGGAGTACTCAAATGCCTAAAATACTCAAAAAAAATGATTCCGGTCTCCGAGTACTTGAAGTATTGAAAATACTGTTGCAAGGTGCTGCTTCAATTGAAGACATTATGCATAAACTCGAAAACAAAGAAAATATAGAAAATATTTACGCTAAAGAAACTCTACATAAATATTTTGCAACTCTTGATTTAATGGGGCTCATTGTTGTAAAAAGAAAATCAGATAACAAATATTCATTGAAAAAATTGCCCATAGAAATAGATTTGGAGCCCAACGAAATCAAGGCACTATGTATCCTGCAAAATTATGTAAAACTTTCGCTGAACGCAAAAACAAACACTCTATTTAATGAAATTCTTAAAAAAATAGAAAACAGTCTTTCTTATCAAACATCAACTACTTACAAAGCCATGCTTTCTAATTCTGTCATAAAATCAGACATAGAAAGACTTTGCCAATCTTCCTTGCTCGCAAAGTTTGAAGCCTACTGTATCGACGGACAAAAACTAAAAGTCAGCTACGTAAGCCAATCAAAAAAACTCACGGAAATCTTTATCGTAGAACCCAAGTCCGTAATTTTTGAAGATAAAAGAACTTACCTTCTTGCATACAGTCCCGTACTTAACCAAAATCAAAAACTCTTAATAAACAACATAGTAAAAGTAGTCCAATTACCTCAAAAAGCAGGTGCTCAAATCCTTACAAACTCAGTTGTTTTTGAGCTGAAAGACACTTTAGCCCGTTCCTACAAACTCAAAGACGGCGAAAGAATTGTTGATTCTCGCTATGGGAAATTAATAATTTCCAACGACCAAGAAGACAAAAATATTCTATATAGACGATTGCTTAAATACGGAGAAAATTGTAAAATTTTACATTCTTCAATAGCTCAAACTGAGTTCGCTGAGATGATTGACAAAATGATTTTTAATCTTAAAGGAGCTGATTAATGAAAAGGATAGCCCTTGTCCCTATTGACAACAGACCTGTTTGCTACGATTTGCCTCTACAAATCTCGGCGATTAATCCTGATATTGAGCTCATTCTACCCGATAAAAAATTTTTAGGAGGCTTGACATCTTCTGCCAACGCCTTCGCAATATTAGATTGGCTTGAAAAAACTCAAAATATTGACGCAATTATATTGTCGCTCGATACAATCGCCTATGGAGGACTCGTTCCCTCAAGAAGAAGCTCTGACTCATTTGAAGCCATAAAATGCAGAATTGAGCTGCTTTATAAAATCTTGAAAAATAGAAATTGCAAAATATACGCATTCTCTTCTATAATGCGAATTTCAAACAACAACTTTAACGAAGAAGAAAAAGATTATTGGGCTAGTTTTGGCAAAGATATATTTGAATACTCATTCAATCTCCACAAAATGGAAGTTACTCATGACAAATATTTGAACCAAAAATGCAACTGCATCTCAACAAAAATCCCTCAAGATATCCTTGATGACTATCTAATGACAAGAAACAGAAACTTTAAAATCAACAAACTCTACCTTGAATACGCTCAAACAGGATTATTTGATACTTTGGTCTTTTCAAAAGACGATTGTGCAGAATTCGGATTAAACGTAAAAGAAGCTAACATCCTGAAACAAAATATTTTAGACAAAAAAATCAATGCCTTTGTCAAAACAGGTGCTGATGAAATACCTCTCGCTTTATTATCTCGGGCAATTAGCAACGGAAAAATTATCAAAATCGCACCTTCATTTTTAATGCCGATTTCTATAGGCAAAATCTCAAAATATGAAGATATTTCTGTCATAGAATCTGTAAAATCACAAATTGAACTCGCAGGAGGGACATATTCAACCCCAAATTCTGCCGATTTAATATTGTATGTTAATAACTTCAAAAATGAGCAGGGTGAGCTTGTGATGGATACCTACGAGCCCCTTAACAACAGAGGTTTTAAGCCTGCTAGCTCTAAATATTTTGTAGCTGACATATTAAACGCAAACGGTGCTGATAATAGTTTTGTCGATTCGCTATTGGAGAATGATATCGATTGCAACAACTTCTACGGCTTTGCCGCTTGGAATACAACCGGCAATACCCTCGGAAGTGCGATTTGTGCCGCAATAACAAAATTCACAACCCAAAATCCAAACCTCGATGCCTTTAAAAAATTACAAACAATTCGATTTTTAGACGACTGGGCTTATCAAGCAAATTTAAGAAAAAAAATCAAAGACAAATTCAACACCATCGAAAAAGACTATATAGCAAGAAAAATGCAAAAATATGAAGCTAAACTCGAAAAAAAATTTGGGAAAGTTGCAAATAGCTATCAATACTCATTCCCATGGAATAGAACTTTTGAAATAGAAATAATACTGACATAACCTTTCTTGCACTTTTTGATAGAAGTTTTCCAAGAAATATCGCACATTTATGACAAATGGGGCTAATTTAGAGCGTTGAGGTTTGGTGTCCATCTCATTCTGAAATTGGCTTCTAAATATGACGCAATATATTTGAGAGCAACAAATTTGATTACATTGAGGTGATTGCTTGAAGATTATGCTAATCCCATAAAATTGGACACAAAAAGAGAGTTCGCTTAAATAAAAATTGACGCTTAAGGAAGGTTAAGTTATGGAAAAGAGAAAAGTAAAAAATACACAGCTGAAGTTAAGACAAAAGTAGTACTCGAATTTCTTAGGCAAAAACGAACACAAGCTGAGATAGCCTCAAAATATCAGGTGCCGCCGGCAAATATTTCTGTTTTAGTGAGGAAAATATCTTCAAGGTTCGGAAATAATCAAGCAGCATAATTCAACACCGGATAAAATCTAAGTTCAAGAATTCAAGCAAGCAGTAAAAATTTGTCTTGACAAATGAGCACACTATAAAATTACTAAATTTTAATTACAACTCCATCTCACGCTTAATCTAATATCATTTAACTGGTTAATTACAACTGAATTAAATTTTACTTGACGCAAATTCTTGATTGGGTTAAATTATAAGGGTAATCTTTATCAATATAAAGATTATAGAATTTTCTAAAAATGAAAATCAGCTTGAGTATTGACAAAAAGCATTACGGTTTCTCATTTAAGGATAAAAAACAAATACAAAATGGGCGTGTGGCGAAATTGGTAGACGCACTAGACTTAGGATCTAGCGCCTTTGGCATGGGAGTTCGAGTCTCTTCACGCCCACCATTAAAAAAGAAGTCTTTACGACTTCTTTTTTGCTGTTGTGTGTCAGGGTATAACCTTTCTAGGGCATTTTGATGGGAATTTTAGAGGCAAGAGTGACTCGTTTATGCTAATTGAGGCTTGTTTTCAGTGTTGAGATTTAGTGAGAGAAAAGTTCCGAAACTTCCGTTTTCTTGCACAGAATTGCACTAGAAAATTGGAATTTATAACAATTCTTGATTGCACGCCTTAAACGTGTCTGCACGGCAAGACTTAACGCGTTGCCCATTCGCACTCTGCCCGTAATCCGCTACCCCACACCAAGCGAGTCGTTTTTTTGACGAAATCAAGTTATTCTTTACAATTACTTTGAGATTACTCATTTAAATTACCCGAAGTGAGAAGAAAGTAAATCCCAACTAAAACTAGGTAAAACCCTCTTGTTGCCTTTCTCGACGCACTTCCTACTTCGGCAGGAAGTTTTAACTTCAGGTAATTGTTAGGGTAATTCAAAAATATCAAAAGGCACCTCAGTAAGTGTCTGTAACTCAAACATATCAAAGGTTAAAGACTAATATGCGTTTTTTATATATGACAACTCAGCAACACAAGACCGACGCAAATCTGAAATTTACGACAAACGGGTTCATCTGAGAGAGAATGGGGGAAATTCAAAACAGTAGCAGGTTTCCAACGATTACTTCGGTTCACTTGGCACGATAAAATATTTTTGACATCTCCATCTCAAAGTTTATTCGATATCAATACAAATGTTTCAAACTTTACAATATTTATCAACCTAAAAACTCGTTATATAATTTTTTTACACCTGGAATCCAATTGCTATTTAAACCTGTGGGGTCATTTGCAGCTCCTACTGGACAATATTTAGGACCGATTGTTTCTGGAGTCGTCAAACCTTGGTCAATATAGTTCTTCTTTAGATTTGAAGCCATTGCGTTCAAGCCGTCTTCTAAGCTGCTAAATTCTTGTAAAGTGCTACAACCTGTTGATGGATCCATCAAACCACCGGGGTTATTTTTGTTTTTTATTGCTGATGAAGTTCCATAACCGGTTTCATTACAGATTATAGACGCTAAGAGTGCCGGCTCAACACCATTTTCTTCAGCCACTTTTTGTATAAGGTCAGCTTTTCCTTCTAAAACACCTTTGAGAACAGAGTTTAATTTTTCAGACAATTTGCCGTCTGTTGTTGAATTATCACCGATAACTTTATCCGTCTTTTCTTTTTGTTCAGCTTGAGCAAGCTCTGTTTTAAGAGTTTGGATTTCACCGTTCAGTCCATCGGTTTTTGTATCTCTTGTTGTTTCAAGTTCTTTGATATTCTTGTCGGTTTCTTCTTTTATTTCTTTTGTTTTTTCTTCTACTTTGTTTAATTTATCCTTTATTTCAGGGTGCTCTTTTGCCATTGTATCAAGCAATTTGTCTTTTTCA
>JAQUVW010000005.1 GCA_028693235.1 Candidatus Gastranaerophilales bacterium | reverse complement strand
GCGAACGGATTGGTAAAAAAGAATTAAAAGAGATTTAAAGCACATTTAAAAGGAGTTTAAAAATGACTATTGATACAAAACATTTATTAAATTGGGTCGGTGGCAAAAGATTGCTAAGAAAGACAATAGCCCCACTTATTCCGATTGATATAAAATCGTACATCGAGCCATTCGGCGGTGGCGGTTGGGTTCTATTTTACAAACCTCGCTGGGCTGATTTGGAAATATACAATGACTTAGATGGCAGGCTTGTAAACCTTTTCAGGATTGTAAAATACCATCCTGAAGCACTTAAAGAAGAACTCAAATATCTGCTTGGCTCAAGAGAAATGTTTGTAGAATTCTTAAATGCAACTCCTATCACAGATATCCAAAAAGCAGTGCAATTCTTGTTTTTAATCACTCGTTCTTTTGGTGGCAGAGGCGAAACATTCGGCACTGTTAAAAAATCATCTGGTGGCGCAAGCAAAAGCCAAACAAATATTTTATACAAAATCGACGCAATTCACAAAAGACTTGATAAAGTTTTGGTTGAGAACAGGGACTTTGAACGATTGATTAAACAATACGACCACGAAGATGCATTTTTCTATTGTGATCCTCCATACACATGCGGATGCGGTTATGAAGTAACCTCAACAGAAGGCTTTGCCCATGAAAAATTGCGAGATACTTTGAAAAATATCCAAGGCAGATTTTTACTTTCTTATGATGATTCTCCAAAAGTCAGAGAATTATACAAAGACTTTGAAATGATCGCAGTCGAAAGACTAAACGGTATCAATAATAAAACCGGCGACAGAAAAAATAAAATGTTCAAGGAGCTTTTGATTGCAAATTATCCAATCCAGGACCTACACAAAAATGCAGGATAATATTGAAATTAGAATTGATAACAAAGCCGTTGAAGAAACTCTTTTAAAGGTTGCGAGCAAATGCGAAGACATGAAACCTTTGATGAAAAATATTGCAGGAATTATGGCAAATGCCGTTGAAGAAAACTTTGAACAAGAAGGTCGACCTCACAAATGGCAGGAATTGGCAGAATCCACAATTAAAAAACGAAAGAAAACAAAGCACTGGCCCGGAAGAATTTTACAGGTGGAAGGACAACTGGCAACCTCTATTACCACACAGTACGACAACGAAAGTGCTGTTATCGGTTCTAATTTAGCATATGCAGCAATTCATCAACTTGGTGGACAAGCCGGCAAGGGGAAGAAAGTAACAACCCCTGCACGACCATATTTGAATTTAACTATATCAGAGTACAATGTGATTATTGATGAAACTGAAAAATATTTGCAATAAAATTTAATCAATGACTAATTATTATCTTCTTTTGTATATAATATGCGTATGAGAAAGTTAAATCTAGGAATTGTTGGCGTTTTAGTTCCGACAAAAAACGAGACAAAAGTAAATGATGAAATAAAAAAACTCAACGGTCAAACCTATTGGTTACCTTGGGGTTATAGGTTTGAAACGCTTGTTAAAGTATGTCAGCATTTATACAAGAATGGATATTGGAATTGCAGCTCTAAGAAGAATGATGATGGATCCCAATTTTTCATATATTCTACTGTTTCTGGTATGAGATTTCCTCTTGTATTTTTTCATCATGATTCAAAAAGTCAGGGCGGTAACGGCTTAATTTATTATAAATATGAAATTGATAAAGTAATTATTAGTAAAAATAATGCCATTACAATAAAGATGGATAATCTTGCATTTGATCCACTTCAGCCATTAAGTAAAGTGTGGTTTGGCATAACAAGAGTTTGTAGCCTCGAAAGAGAAGGTATTGATTTTGGATCATTTGATATCCATTCAGAAATAACCGGCAAACCTAAACGGCAAGTAAATAAAGCTAAAGATGCGGCTTATCTATATTATCAAGTATTACCTGTAGTAGAGCCTTATCATAAAGACGAAGACTCATCTTGTAATTGTCTAATATGCAGATAGAATATCAAAAAATAAATAATCACTTAAAGTAAAAAAATTAATTGTCAGACTGCTTTTTTAAATAATTAAGTTTTTCTTTTATTCTAGAATCTTCTTCAATCCTATATAATCTAATATCTTGTTCTAAAATAACGCTTGCTATATTTTTATACATTACATCGGTTATCTTAGGTTCTAATATCGCAACCATCTCTTTGTATTTATCAGAACATAGCAGATTTAATAGTTTATTTTTAATATTTGCATCTTGAAACGCTAAAAGTGCAGTAATAGATTCTGATTCTTTAAATTTAGATATTAGATCTTTATATACTATATTTCCTGCATTGCAAACGCCATTACCATTTGTTAAAAATACATCAACAAGCGTAAACACATATTCTTTTGCAATTACTTCAGGTATGTCAAAATTACCAACCATATTTTTTAATTCTAATGCAAAAGTAGGCTCTGAATAAAAATTACCCCATTCGTGATGTACTCTTTTTAAATTTTCTAAAACAGCCTTTATTTTACCTGCTTTAACATCTTTCGAAAGATAAGATAATCCTGATACTAAAGTTAAAAATCTTTCTGTTCTTGACATTTTTTCGTTTTCAATCGCAATAGAAAAACTTGAATATTTAAAGCCTATTTGTTTTCTTGTTTCCTCATCAACTCTTATCCATAGCGGACTAATAAGTTTTTCAATATTAGTTGTTGTATCTGGAGTAGTCTGCAAGTCAACATATATCCCAAATAGCCCTGAACATAGTGTGTTAACTTGATTTTGTGTAAAACTTTCGAATTGGGTTTTAATTAAATTTGCTTGATCATCACTGATAATATTTGATTTTATATTACAAAGAATTCTTTTTATGTCTGCGGTTTGTTGATTACCCTGAGACTTTATAAGGTTAATACAGGTATCTAAATATCCCAACATTTTGTATCCAGTTAAATCATAATTGTTTGGATGTGCTGCACTGACCCAATTTCTCATATATCTAATATGGTCTAATTCTTCATACGTAACTTTATCAATTAAATCTAATTTTTTACAGCCGTCCAACAATGTTTGATCACTTAAATTTTTCAAATCCTCTTCATCTTTAAATTTGGCTCTATCTTGTTCAGAAATAATATTTGAATAAAAATATTGTAAATCGTAAGATGCAATCCTTTTTCTTAATTCGATTATTGTTTCATCCCATAAATAATTTAAGGCAGCATCAAACAATCCGGAGAAGGATGCAACTATAAATTTAGACATATAAAAAGATGTAGGCAACTTATCAGCTGGGATTTTTGAAATAATATCGTTGACATTTTTTAAAACAGCGATTCTATCCTTTTCAGGAACTAAAAGATTCTCTGTTGGTAAGTTTACTTTGTTTAAGGCTGTTATTAAAAAATTATTAGTATCTCTAACGATTATTTCATTAGATTGTACGTTAACGATTTCATTCTCCATAAAAACTCCTTTAGCTTATATAAGGAACTTTGTATCCTAAAGTTTTTAACCTCATATTCATTGATGACGGTGCAACATTAAATTTTTTAGCTGATTTTTCTACAAACTTTTTGTCCAGAAATGAATTATCAGCAATATTTTCATCTTTTAAATATTCTAAAATACATTCTTCTGGCATTAAGATTTCGGCAGCTAAAGAATCAGCTTCAATCTCTTTCTCTTTAGGTAGAGAATGCTCATCTTTTCTTGCTACAGCTGCTTGTTTTACAAATTCAGGATGTAATACGGCGTGGGCTATTTCATGAGCAATCGAGAAACTATCTTGAGGCTCTCTTACTGCAATTTGCCATAATCCTTTTTCTTTATTAAAACTAATCTCAGCTTTTTTTACCGAATCATCTTTATATACAACCATATCATTTGATCTGGCGATAGATTCAATATCTATACATCTATTATTGTTATATTGATAAATAGCTTCCTCTATTAACTTATCTGAAGATAACGCCTCATTATTGCTAGTTTGCCCTAAATCTTTTTTAATCGTTATTTGTCCATTCATAAGCATTGGAAGTAAAAAATCTCTAAGTGCAGCTAGCTTAGAATCCTCTGCATTATTATTTTCAATTTTTTTGATAATAGGTTTTACTATATTGATAAATTTGTTCAAAATTTCATTTTCAGGAATTAAAAGATTTATTAATTTGATTGATTTAACGTTAAAACTCTTAAAAAATGCTCCACAATCTAAATTGCTTATAATTTGCTTTTCCATGTCAGTGCTACTAAAATACAATCTTAAGTAATAAGGGGATATATTTATAGGTCTAACGGCTGTAAAATTTCTGCCTAAAGCACATTTTATTTCTCCTGGTATTTTGCCAAAAGCACCAGCTCTGCCCGCATTGGTAAAAACAAAATCGTTCTCTTTAATTTCTATTTTTTTTGTCCAATTTATGTAATCTACTCCAGAAATATAATGTTTGTCTGTTACATCAATATATCCATTTTCTTGCAAGTTTTCTAATTGCAATAAATAAAATTCAGCTGATTCATAATTATAGTCTGGCTTTTTACTATGAAGGCAATCAATTATATTGCAATATTTTTGTATATTGTCAACTTTCCAACCTTTAGGAATTTCACGCTTAAGAGCTTCATTATATACCAAGTCGCCGCCAGCAGATTTATACGGTTTACCGTTTTTATCTGGAAAATCAAATTGAACAAACCAATACTCGTATAAAGTTTTAGCCATAGATTCAAGTTCTAAATTTATTTCTCTATTAATTTTAATTTTGTTATCAATGGCATATAAAAGGTTTGCAATCTTATCTTGAGAGTCTATAGATGGGACTAATATTGGTATTGAGTAATATGCACTATTTGTCATACTTGGTAGCGTTGAGCCTGTGTAAAGGGCCTCAAAATTCAAAGTTTTTAAATAATAAAAAAGAAAATAAGGGTTTATGAGGTGTTTATTTACAATAGACCAGTACATTGTATCAACGGTCCAGAATTTCCCCTCAACAAAAGAAATATTTTTAAGAGAGCCTTTCCTTGGTAAAAGTATTGAAACTCCATCATACAGATATTTGTTTACGGAAGTCATATACCCACCAGTTCCATATACAGGAATATCCCCTTCTTCTAAATTCCGGTAATCAGTACCATTCTTTATTTCAATTAAATCTTTTAGTAAAACCCTATTCATACAGTACTCCATCCAGTTGAATTTGTATTTTTTTCTGTAATTCATTTGATTCTACAAAATATTTATTTAGGTTTGATTTATAAGAGTCCATTTTTTCTTTAAACTCTTCATGAGTAATATCAATAGAGTCTATTTTTATCTCAAAATATTGTCCGGCACTAAAAGAATAGTTTTTTTTCTTAATAGTATCATAAGTTACAATAACTGATAAATCTTCAATTTCTTTTTGTTTCTTAAATATATTTATTATTTTTTGTTCTTCTTCATCAGATAGCACTGTTTTTTGATTTTTACCATCTTCTTTTATTTTTATTCCCAGTTTAGATGCATCAACTAAAATGACATTACCATCTTTATTTGTTTTATCAATAAATATAACTGAAACGTTAGTTCCTGTACTTGCGAAGATATTGCTAGGCATAGAAACTACACCTTTGAGCATTTTTTCGTCAACAAGTTTTTGTCTTATTTTTAGCTCTATTCCACTTTGTGCGGTAATAAATCCTGTAGGTACTACAACAGCTGCTTTACCTGTATCTTTAAGCGAATAAATAATATGTTGTAAAAACATTAAATAAATTGCCATAGATTCTTTTTTCTTATTTGGTACGTTTGGAATACCCGCAAAAAATCTTTCTTTATTTGCTTTTGTATCCAAATCATCCCTGTAATCACTAAAATCAAGTTTAAAAGGTGGATTAGAAACTACATAATCAAACTTTCTAAGCGTGTTATCATTTTCTTTGTGTTCTGGTTTCAGTATAGTGTTACCTTGTATGATATTTTGAATAGAATGTACCAAATTATTCAATATAAGGTTTAAACGCAGCATCCCTGATGATTTTTGGGAAATGTCTTGGGAGAATATAGAGCATTTATCTTCACCTATTTCGTGAGCTAAGCACATCAGCAAGGTTCCTGAACCTGCTGAAGGATCATAGCACTTTACATTGCTAACATTTTTATCAACAAGGATTTCAGCCATTACTCTTGCTACTGAATGAGGAGTATAATATTCTGCATATTTACCTCCACTATCAGTATTGTAGTCCTTAATTAAATATTCAAATATTGTAGCAAAGAAGTCGTATTTTTTGTTAAATACTGATTCGAAATTAAAATTTATTAATTTATTGATTAAAGCTCTAGCAAAATTATTTCTTTGAGACGGATCAGTTATAAAATTGGTCAATTCATCAAACAACGTAACCTTTGCTCCGCTTTCTGTTTTGACAGAAAATATATCTGTATTAAAAATGGCGATGTCTCTAAGGGTATCATCAAAAGTTTTTGCAAAATCGGCCTCATTTTGAATGCTATATAAATGAGACAAATAATGTTCTTTTTTAAGTTGAGCAGATGATTCAGGTAATTGCATCAAAAGTAATTCATATTCGTTATCTGAATATTTAGCAATTTCTTCTTCCCATTCATCAGCTTTTGCAAGCTTTTGGTCAATTTTTTTTACTTCATATCCAAACTTATCGTTTATAAATTTATATAGAAATATTTGAGTTATTATCTTAAATTCATTGCCATCATTACCTAATCCGAAATTGGCACAAGTGCTTTTTAGTCCATCAATTAATTCTTTGGTTTTTGTCGTAAAATCTTTATCTATCATGCACACTGTCCTTTGTATTCATTTAAATATTCTCGAGTTAGCTGATTGCTTATGTATTTAGCACTCTCTGCATCGAGATCTATATTCCTTTTTTTGAACTCTGTAAATACTAGTCTTAACACCATTTTAGCGAAATATGAATCACTTTCAAGTACGTTGTCGTTTTGTAACACTTTTTCATCGGTTTGTTCTTTAACGTCATTTAAAACGTCACAAATTTTAGACTCTTTTTGATTTAACGAACGTTCTTGCATAATACGCTTATGAACTCTGGCATATTTTTTATCATTATTATATTTGGCTTTTAGCAAATCATTTTTACGATTAAGTTCTTTTATTTTGTCGTAAATATCATTAAGAATGTCTATATTTTGTTTCATTTCATCCTGAGTAATTTCATCAAGATTTTTCTTTTTAAAAAGCCTTTCCAACTCGTCCTTTAAACTAATCCAAGCTGGATCTTTTTTATCAAAGCAACCACCTAACCCTTCACGAGTCCTTCTTAAAACATTTTTCAATTCATCGGCTAATATCAGTTCTGCTTCACTAAGTTTGCGAAAAGTAAAAAGCGCATCTTCCATAGCTACATTTAAAAGTTGGGTAGTATCAATGCCCTTCTCAATTGCTTCTTTTCTATTAATGAGAATAATATGGTTTTCTACTTCTCTCAATAGTTCTCTGAATTTTCGGAAGTCAATTTTTCTGATAAGATCCTCATATTTAAGTGAATTATCATCATTTTGAGTGTATCTAATGAGGTTATAAAGCTCTTTTGCTGTTTGAAGAGCCTTCCTAATCGAAAGCAATTCGGTTTTATCGCTTATTTGTGATATTTCTTGTGAAAATACTTCACTATTGGTTGTTGTGTAATTCCACAGAGTTTCTTTAATTTCTTCAATTTCCTGTTCAATTTCATCAGCGGATTTAAATAAATTAGAGTAGCTGTCTATTTCATCACCAAGCTCGCCTTGCAACTCGTCCCAATATGCTTTATTTGCTTTATCAAACTCTTTTTTAATATCAGCAAAGTCAACAACATAACCATACTTAAAGCCTTTATAAGGCCTATTAACTCTAGTGAGAGTTTGCAATAAGTTATGAGCTTTTACTTCTCTGTTCAAATATAATTTCTTGAGTCTTGGAGCATCAAAGCCAGTTAATAACATATTATAGACAAATAATAAGTCTATATTGCAGGCTTTAAAATCATCAACCTCGTCTTTTCGATCTTCTTTTGTGCCGATATCATGCAGAATTAGTGCTGAAGTTTTTATAGCACTATCGGGATTATTTTTATATTTATGCTCAAAAAATTCTTGTAACATTTTTGCTTGTCCAGAACTATGACATACGACCATTCCACCAAGAGTACTATCATTATGCATTATTCTACTACTTGTTAAATCATCTACGATATAATCAAGCATAGGCTCTACAAATCGTTTATGAGCATAGATTTGTTTGTCATCGATATCACCTTCTTTTATTGTGATTTTTTGAAGAATATCTTGCATTTGAAGCTTATATTTCGTTTCTATATTTTCTCTCATCAGTCTTAACGTATAGCCATCCGCAATGGACGCATTATAGTAGTATTTATGTATATAATCGCCCCAAATTGTTGTAGATTTTTTCTTCCCTATCAATGGAGTTCCTGTAAGCGAAATAAAAATTGCATTAGGGTCAGAATTAACGAGATTTACGAGGAAGCTACCTTTAGGATCATAGCTTCTATGAGCCTCATCAATAAAATAAATTCTTTGCGTTTGAATATTATAATCACTAGAAGTAGCTGCTTTTGAATCTTCACTGAATTTCTGAATATTTATAACAGTTATCTCATTTTTACCAGAGTCGTTACTAATAGAAGCTGGATTTTTAATATCAGTTACAAAGTCCTCTCTAGAATTGACGGTATGAACTTTTAAGCCTCTGCTTGTAAATTCTCTGCAGGCTTGATTTCTTAAATCTAGCCTATCAACAATAAAATAGAATTTAGGTATGATTTTTTTCTTTGCATAATACTGAGTAAGCCAATTAACATTGTAAAAGCTTAGTGCAGTTTTGCCGCTTCCTTGGGTATGCCAAATAATTCCTTTTTTAGTCCCTTTTTCTAGTTCATCCTGAATAGCTTTAGAAGCAAAAAACTGAGGATACCTCATTATATGCTTTTCTAAACCTTTTTCTGTTTCAACATAAGCAATTGCATACTTCAGGAATTGTTTAAGTCGTTCTTTTGAAAACAAAGAAATTATTAACCTATTCGTTGGAGTATTTTCATTTTTGTTTGTTATGAATTCAGGAGAATTCTTTAATGTTGGTTGGTTATTATCCTTTAAAATAAAGTTTTCAGTATCTTGTTTTTCCGAATCCATTATGAATCTAAGTTCTTCAGGTCGCTCTTCTTTAAAGCAGTTAAAGAAAGCTTTAGAAGTTGATGTAGATGAATAATAAGCTCCTTGAATAGGCACTATCGACTCATCATCATATTCCATATTATTTGAGAACATTAGAATTTGAGAAATATTTATAAATTTTCTGAATTTCTTGTTTTTAAAGCGAACATTTATTCTATCACGTTCAGCCAATACGCCTTCTCTGTTATTTGGCTTTTTAACTTCTATAAAACAAAGCGGCATACCATTTATTAAAATTGTTATGTCAGGTCTAAACTCATCATCACCATTTTTACAAGTTAATTCTGTAACGACATGAAATTCATTGTTTGAGAAATTTTCAAAATCTATTAGATTAATCCCTGATGATGAAGTCAATCTTTCATAAAAGGCTTTCCCGAGATCTTCATAGTCAAGCATTAATGAAATGTCTTTATAAAGTTTATCTATATCCTCGTCTTCAACATTATTATTTATTTTTCTTATGCTATCTTTGAAGATATCAGTAAAAATATTAGTTTCTATATCCCATTTTGCACTTTTCAATGACAAATATTTATATCCTAATCTTGTTAAAGTTAAGATTGCAGGTATTTTTACTCTTGTATCTTCATTAAAAGCCATAAAACCACTTCGCCATACTACTGAACTTAAAAATTATATCACAAAAAACGGATACACTATTTCATGTTAAGTCCTGTAATAATTGAGTATTGGTGCATATTTTTGATGTAATATTATGTTGTTATTAATAACTTGGAGGGCCTATGTATAAGAAAATATTAACCATATTTATTTTTATATTAATTGCAAATTCAGCCTTTGCTGTTAATTCTTACAACCAATATGGATCTAAAACAGGTTCTTACAAAGAGACTTCAAGTGGATATAATTCTTATGATCAGTACGGCTCTAAAACTGGCTCATACAAGCAATCATCTTCAGGATACAACACATACAACCAATATGGTTCTAAAACAGGCTCTATAAAACAAACCTCAAGCGGATATTCAACATATAATCAATATGGTTCAAAAACTGGTAGCTATAAAAAGACTTCTTCAGGCTATACAAGCTATGATAAATATGGAAACAAAACAGGTTCATTTAAAACTGATTCATCAGGAAGAACCACGGAATATAATAAATACGGCAGTAAAGTTGGTAGCTACAGATAAAATTATTGTGTTTGTTTTAAATCAAAAACCAATTTTTCAAGCTCCGTTTTTTGCGTTGCTGTATAAGCATTCCCTGATATTCTTGTAGCTTTTCTTGCCCATTTTAAGGCTTGTTTTAAATATCTTTTGTCCTTACTTGCATAATATAAATATTCATTGGCATAAGAAATATACAAAGCTGGAACATAGTTTAGATTATTTTGATCGTGAGCTTGTTCGAAAAATTTTATGGATTCGGTCATATTATTATTACAATATGAAAGATAACCTAATCTAATATTTCTCTCATAATTATTTTCTGTCGAATATTTGCTAACAATAAAATCTTTAGGCTTATTAAGAACCACCGTTTTTTTATCCATTGATTTACTAGCAGTTAAAACAGGTGAATTATAAATATTGCAATTACCTTGTGCTTTTAGCGTATTTGCATCTGTATAAAAAGTTTCTTTTGTAATTTCAATTTGCCTTAAATTTAAAGGCGGATGCGTGCTTCTTTCAGTATAAACATTAGGGAGATTTGATAAAAATTCTAATGCCTCATTCCCTTTGTTGACATTATATCCAGCTCTTGTCATTAATTTTACTGCCTCTTTATCGGCTTGATATTCTAAATCCCTTTCTTGCTTATATATATTATCAATTATTTTTTGATTTGCCCATGCATTCATACTATATCCCAAGTACGCGACATCATTTCCGAGTGCAGCAGTCCGATTTCCATAAACATTATTCCAGTTACTCATTTGTCGGTGTTCCTCCGATTTGGTTCTTGAAACATTTGTCTGTGCTTGTATCTGCTGTATTTTTGCATTATTCTCTAAAGATATTTGATGATGCCCCAATAAAAAATGAGATAATTCATGAGAAATAATAAATGCAATAGCATCTTCATTTTGATAAAGAGAATCATATAGTGAGCTATTAATTATCAATAAGTTTGCACTGGATGCAGAAGCATTAACCTCCTCTGGATCCAGATTAAAACCAAATCGCCAATTTTGATACTCTAAATTATTTGCTCTAACAATTTTTTCAAACACTCTATATGTGGCATATTGTTCCTGCGACAACTGCTTTTTTATTTGTTCATATTCTCTATTATCTTTTTCTATTTTTCTTGCTAGCTGGTCTTTTGAAATTGTTGGGGTGGTTTGTAAAATAATTAATTCAGGGTCTTTTTTTGCAATATCAAGTAAAACACTCCCTGTTAGTTTGTCTTCGACTTTAACTTCATTTGCCAATTCAGCTTGTATTATTTCTATAACTTCAATATTTTTCTTTTTATCCGCAAGCTGAAGTGGGGTATATCCTGAATTTGATTTCTTTATATCTGCACCATAATCTATAAGCTGTTTTACGGCATAAGCATTTTTCCTGTTTATTGCGTAGTTTAATTGTGTCCAGCCTGCATAAATTGTATTAGGGTCTGCTCCCGCTTTAAGTAACAAATCTAAGCTTTTATTTTGATTATACTTAATTGCAGTTGTTATTGCAGGCTCTCCACCAAATTTTGTATTAGGCGATATTCCAGCTTTTAAAAATTTTTCTACGCAAGCATCATTTCCTTTTTGAATGGATAAAGAAAAATTGTATGGAGTAATTTTTATGTTTTCAGCTTGCAGCTGCTCTATATATTTTGCTTGCTCTGGTGTCGGTTCTTCTACCTTTGCCAAAGAAATAGACTGTGCGAATGATAATAAAAATATAGCAATAATAATTTTTTTCATAATCTTATCCTTTACAATTTGCGAAACGGAAGGTGTTATAAGTTATAACGTAGTTATAATGAGTGTTTTAAGGTTTTTGTTTGCTTTGTATGCTTATTTTAGCTGTCGTATATCGGTGGCTGGATTTAATTCTAGTCTTCTTCTACCAAGCCTAATTTATTTTTTAATTCTGCCAATTCCTGCTCGTCTGTTGTCGGTGTGATTTGTTCATCATAATAATCTGCTATTTTTTTATTACAATTCATTTTAAATTTAAATGGTTTAATAATCGAGAATAAACTATGTAATAAAACTGTTAATACCCAAATGGCTAAAAACATTTGAGCTACCAAAGCAAAGAACAATCTAGGATTTAAGTCGGTTGGAATATAGTCATTAAAAATATAAATTAAAGCTGTTGTCAGAGTTGCAATTAGCAAAGCAAAATAGTCTTTTAAGATTTTAGAAAAACTATCGTTAGCAAATTTTTCTTTGTAATAACTAAGTATATTGCCGACTGCAAGCAAAATAAATAAACAAAAAAGAGTGCCAATGTAAATTAAAGATATATCTATTATGCTTAAATAGTAATACTTTGAAATAATAAAAGGCAAAGCAAATGCTGATATTATAGCTGAAAATATTAGCTTAACTTTTTCTTGTATAATTATTTCTAAAAAATCTTTAAACACTGGCTACTCCTTTGCTCCTAAACACTGTACATGCCAGCCCCGACGCCATTAATAGCATTGCCAAAATAAGAAACTGCTTATTCATAATTTATTCCCCATATACTCTTGTAGTTCGTTTCTCATATATAACAAGGAATTTTTCTATTTCTTGGTCTATATAATTAACTTTTTTAATATTGCCGTTCTCAATGGCTTTTTTTATTCCTGCATCCCCGCTCGTTACTAACCTAAGAACATTTACGGATTTTGATACCCCCATTTTTGATGAGTTCCCAACACCTTCTGATGTTATATAAACTGGCTCTGTGGTCTTCATCCATAACAATCCTCTTGTATTAGATGAAGCAAAAACAGAGGGGGAATTCACAAGTAAAATAATGAGAATTAAAAATATCTTTTTCATTTAAACTCCTTTCCATACTTTTTGTATTTATTTTTCGACGTTTCTTGAATGTCTTTACATGCAAGTTTTTATAACCAAAGATACGACAAATGTACACTAGAGCTTATCATACCATATGTGCTATAATCCTTTTTAATAAAATTTTCATATTACACAGACCTACAAATTCTTTTACCATAAAATATGCTTATTTATTTTATATTATCACAAGCATATCGTTATATATTTTATATTAAAATTTATGACAAGATGCTATTTCCTGTGGCATTTGCACTCAGGATTGGAGCATTGTCCGTTTTTTAAATGTAGTATTGCAGGTGTCACATATTCAACATCAAAATTGTACTTTTGTGCCAGGGCTTTAACTCTTTTGTAGTAAACCATTTGCTTTTGCGGGTATTCTAAAATCAGAACAACTTTTGCCCTCTTTCCTGTCATTAATTGATAGTGCAGAGCCTGTCCGATGCTCTCGGCCCATTTATTTGCAAAATCAAATTCAACTGCATTTGTGGAGGTTAAGCAATCAACCCTTGTGAAATCCTTGTTTTCATACTCTGTAACTCCACCATGAGCACTGCACCAGGCGTTTTGATATGATGCTTCATTATGCTGATGTTTTACAAATTTATAGCCATCGCTTGTTGTGCCGTAATCAAATGCCACTGCCAGAGCTGATATTGGACTCATAATAGTTATTAATAGTATTGAAATTAAAGTTCGTTTCATAGCACCAATCTATTACATACGTGTAATGAATATAATTTAATTTACATCTAACATTACATATATGCAACAGAATGATAAAGAAAATTTAAAAAAGTTAGGTTTAAAGATAAAAGAACTGCGTTTAGCTAAATCAAAATCTTTAAACGAATTTGTTTTAGCTAAAGGTTTTGTAACTACCGCTACATGGAGCAGGGTTGAAAACGGATTATTTGATTTAAAATTTTCAACATTATTGAGAATTGCATATATGTTGGATGTTAGGGTTGAAGATTTACTCAAAGAAATTGATTTTGATTACAGTTTTACTGATGAATAGTTTGTATTATTTGAATATGAATTTCAATATCAACCTGATTAAATAACTGACTAATCATTTCTTTTTCTTGCTATACGGTAGATATAGCCTTCTGACAAGTCGCACATCATTGCAAGTTCATAACGAGATTTTTTAGTGCCGTCATAGTGCTGTTTTACATAGTCAATTTTTGCTTGTAGAGTGGCGTTTTTTGGTACAGAAATAATAATCCCCGGAAGTTCGCACATCATTTTTATGGTTGCATCCAATCCTATAACTGCAGCCATAATCTTTAAATCTTCATTTGGAAGATTTTCTATTGTGATATTTTCAGTCCAAGGTTTTTTACAATCCAAAAGTATCCTCACTTTTTTTGTACCGGTCTCATCAGTTAACGCATTACGTTAATACAAGAGGCTTGCAGGTGTTAGCCTCTTGTTTCGACCTTTTAAGCGCTTACAAGCGATGGCATTTTCATGTCACTGAACATTGAAATTTCATTAATCATTTTATTCAAAATCATTATTTGGGCTTCAAGCATTTTGCAGGTCATTCTGCGTTCATACTTGCATTGCCAGTCGCCATCATCAAGTGAGCTGTTGGCAAAGTCTATTTTTGCTACGGTTAAATCGCTCTCAAGGCTTGCCACCTGTGATTTCATCATAAGGATGATGTTGTTTTGCATTTTTGATTCCATTGGTTTCTCCTTTTCTTTTTCTCTACATTTTAAAAGCCGTTTAAAGGGCATTTAAATACTTTTTAACTTTGATTTTTTCTAATACTGCAATAATTTTTCCTGCTTTGATTTTTGTAATGAAGCGTATATCCTCGATATGAAACTGTTTTTTGATGAATCTTCTCAACGATTTTTTAGCAGAATCTTTATCCATATTTCGGTGCATATCTTTCCATACAACTTCAATTTTTCTGAGCTGTGCCGGCGATGCCATTAAGCTGTCCCTGGATTTAAAATCATCATATTTCTTGTGGCTATTGCCTTTCAGGTTTACTTTATCCTCAAGAATTTCTATAAAAATCTGAGCTTCAGTTTCTGTAAGGTTTTTAGAGCTACAGACGCCAAAACTTTGTAGCATATCTCTGTAAAGTTCTTCTTCCAACCCGAGGATATTTTTCAGCGTATGGATTTTCTTAATTTGAATAAAATTGCTCATAATAGCCCTCCGTTTGTAGCTTTCTGCCTTGATGAATTCCGCACTGAACGCCTAGGACAAAGATTGCTAGAACTATCAGTGAAATATGTAGTATTCGTTCAAATTTTGTATAGTCTTCCATCTTGCCCTCACATTATTATTTGGCTGATACTAGCCTGCAAAACATCTTCATTCACTTCCATATTGTTGATTTCGGCAATACGAACGGCTCTGACTAATAACTTGGTCAAAACTCTTGTGTTTCCTGCACAATAATCAGAAAGTGTTGAAAAAACTGATTTGTAATTGGGCAAAATTGAAGATATTATCGCTTTTTTATCTTCATCACCCAATGAATTCAAGCGAGTTGCGATTCCGACTCTTGAATAAAGCTGTGCATACTGTCTTTTTTCGCCTTTAAGGTTCATAATTAGGCGTGGCATCCCGACAAGTAAAATCCCGACTCGAGCCTTGTCGTAGATTCTTCTTAAAAGTTCAAGCGACTTGTACGGCAAGTGTTCAGCTTCATCGATAATAATCAGACGGCCCGATGCTTTTAATTTATCAATAATGTCTAAAAACATTCCGTGAATAGTGCCACAGCCGTCAAAGCCTAGCTTTTTATGAATCTCTGAGAATAATACTTTTGGAGTGTAGCCCAAATCTGCTTCGATTAAGATTACATCGGTATTGTCGATTGCATAGCGTTTAACTGCATAAGTTTTACCGATTCCTGCATCACCGCAGCACACGCCGATTTCATTTTCAACGTGGCATGTTTTTGCAATATCGAAAACATCATCTACAATTGATGTTCTGACGAAATCTACACGGATTCTGCCTTCTCTCAATTTTTCAATTTCGATAAAATTTGCGACTGCATCATCAATTTTTTTCACGTTGCCTTTGTAGTTATTATTAATCCAAAGGTGCAAAGTGGCATTTGACACGTTTATAGCCTTTGCCGCATATGAAACAGCGTATTTTTTCTTTTTTAATAATTCTTTTAATTCTTCTACTAAGCTCATTTCCCCTCCTACATAGCCCTTTTCGCCATATCACGCTTTTTCTCAGTTTCTGTGAGATAAAGTTTTTCTTTTTCTTTGATTGGCGTTAAATATTTTGTGGCTTTAAAAGTAGATTTTTTCTCGCTTTTAACCACTTTATCCATTTTTGTATTAGTAATTTTTGAAATCTTAGGATTGCTTTCAAAATCAGTTTTCGATAATCCGCTTTTCAAGTTGTTCACAATTTCTGCATTTGTCGGATTATACTTGCATTTGATGTACGATTTTAAAACTTTTTTCTCTTTGTTTTTTGCCTCAATTGCTTTTTTGTACTGAGCTTTTTCAATATTAGTTTTTGCCATAAATGAAACGGCTTGGTTTGCGTTTGCCATACCTAAATATTCTTCTGTTGCCGCATCAAACACCCACGCTTCCTGGAATGCGTTAATATCTCTTCTCAGGTAGACTTTTGTGCCTTTTTTAGCAATCATCCACTCATCCCAATATGTAATTTGTAGTTGAGAATCATAAACGCCGTTTCTGCCGATTGAAACATCTTTTGAAGTTCGCATACAGAAGAGCTTAAGTGCATCTTTGCTGATTATTTTCTTAACAGAATACTCTTCAGCCCATAATTCATCAGGGCATTTACCTTGCAGCACCTTGCCGTTTGATGGCATTTTATTCAGAACATTGGTGATAAAATCGTCAAATATTGTTTTAAATTCTTCAAATGGCATTATCTGCTCATTTTTTATTTCAGTTTTTAATTTTTCAGGTCTTTCTGTAATTTTTCCACCACGGTAGCCGACCATATGTTTTGAAAGGTATGTTTTTACTTTTAGAAAATCTCTTTCAATCGGCTTGGTTTGTGCGTTATACGGCAATGCAAAATGCACGTTTATTCCTAAGTTTTTCATCAAAGAATTTTCTTTTGATGTATTATGCGCCACTTTTATTGCACCGCTTCTCCCACCTGCAAAGTCTTTACAGCGATAATCTTTACCATTATCGAGATAAACATCATTTGGCAATCCAAAAGAAAGAACGCCGTAATAAAATGATTGAAAAATATGGTCAGAGTTCGGGCTTTCAGCGTGTAAAAACCATCCCAACCATTTTGCAGATTTAATATCTCTGAAAACAGTTACCCAAGGGAAACAAACGCTTCCGTTAAAATTCACCGCAACATCAATTTGTGCGTGATCAGATACCCAAAAACTTCCGGCGGTGATGTTTGAATAATCTCTTGGAATATATGAAGCATATTTTTTATTCCAAGCGGCTTCACCGTATCTTGCAAGAAAAATTGCTTGCTCTGGTACTTCTTTTCTTAGTCGTCTGTCAAAAGTTCTGCAAGAAGGAAAGTTTGCAATTTCTACATCATCAGTTTCTTTTGCATATCCCAATGTAATTCTCCAACAAGAATTTGCCGATGGAGCCCCTTCTTTTAAATAAAGGCTTTTATAGTATTCATAATATTCTTCTTTAATGACTTTTTTATTAATCGAATTGCCATTTTTTGAAAGAAGAGCAGAAATTCCGAATTTTTCATATTTCATTCTTGCTTCATGTATTCTTGTGTAGCTTGAAGCTTTCTCCGGATACTTTTTGTTCCATACCTGCAAAAATGCATTAATCTGAGAATGCGTCATTTTTTTAGTAATAGAAATCAACTCTAAATATTTGTCAGCTTGTTTTCTAGCCCACGCCGGAGCAAGTGAGTAGCCATCAATATCACCAGTATCAATTATTAATTCAGAAGGTTCTGCATTTTTTTCAAAATAAATCTCTTGAACTTTTTGTGGCAAAGCTGATAAGAGTACCGAATACGTTACAAATTTGCCACTACGCTCAGACTTAGATGTATATTTTTGAGATTTACATTTACGTCTTACGGTTTCTTTTGTTTCACCGGTAAGACTGCATACGTTTTCAATCTCTAACCATATATTTTCAGCCTGAATCTTCAAAGAGTCACTCCTTTGAAGTCTTCAAGACTAACATTTTCTTTGAGCCATTCGTTAAATTTTTTATTTTTTCTTTGTCCTGAAACAAGCATACTTATGTAGCTTTCAGAAAAACCAAGAGTCTTTGCAGCTTCACGTTGGGTGATTCCAAGTCTTAATAGTGCTATTTTATATTTCATACTGATTAAATTCTTACTCATTTTCCCCTACTCGAATACTGCACGATATTTCATAGGATATGACAATTCGTGCAGTAGGTCAAGGGGAATTGATAAACTGTGAAACTCTTTACAAAAAGACTAAGAAAGCAAATTGCCTCTAAAATAGTATTGATAATGTAATGAAGTATTGTGCATTTATTAAGAACTATTACACAATATTTCAGAAGAGGGTTGAAAAAATGTGCATTTTGTGAAATACTTTACAAAAAAGGAATGTGTAAAATGTCAAACTTGCAATACAGAATTAAAAAAGCAAGAACTGAACATGGATTATCCGTGGAAGAAGTTTCTAAAAAACTTGCAGAAAATGGCATAAAAGTATCTGCAAGAACTATCTATTCCTACGAATTAAACGAAAGACAGCCAAGTGTTTTGTATCTGCAAGCACTTGTTGACTTATTGGAAGTGAATCCTGATTGGTTATTAAGCGGAAGAGGAGATGTTTTTCCATCTGAAACTTCATCGGCAGCTCTGCCTGCAAATGTTGATTTATCACAAATGGTGTTTTTACCTTTAATAAACATGGCGGCATCCGCAGGTTATGGTTCATTAATCCAAGAAAGAGAATTAACAAAAGATTTTATAGCATTTGCACAAAAATGGCTTACGGATATAACAGTTGCATCGCCAAAGCACCTTATGGTTTTTACCGTAAAGGGTAATTCTATGGCAGGCGAAATCAATGACGGCGACTTGATTATTGTAAATGAAACAATGAACGATTTATCAAATGATGGAACATACGTTGTGAGTATTGACGACAAATTATACGTTAAACTCCTGCAAAGAATCCCAGGCAACAAAGTTCAGGTTGTTAGTAAAAACCAAGAATACTCACCATTCACAGTAGATTTAGAAACTGAACACTTTAAAATAATTGGTAAAGTTATATGGTCGGGTGGGAAAAAAGACAGGTATTAAATTTATTTTATTATCTGTCCCTTAGCTTCCGTTTCTTCATTTACTACTTCATAAAAATAACCGTGTCCGCCTTCCAATGATTTTTCACATTGCTTAAAAGTATGATTACCCTTGTAGTCTATTATTTCTAAATCAATAACGGCTTTGCCTTTCCCATTACTACCATCAAACAGTTTTATGCTATGCAGAATAATAAATTCTACTTTCGTGTCAGGATCGATGCTAGGTCTAATTTTCATTTCCGGTTTTATTGTTACCACTTCATATGCAATACTACTCTTACCATCCCAAGTGCCTTTTGGATTTACGTTATCATTGGCTTGGGCATTTTGCGTTAGAAGCAAACTTAAAGCAATGAGTGCTAAAATTCTTTTCATATATCACCTCCTATTGTGCATGATGAATTGATAACTAACAATACTTAGATTTACCACCCGTAATTATTATTTTTTTTATTGAAATTCCCATAATTAGAATTAGTATTTAGCCCATTATTTACATAGCCAGGCTGCAAAGTTCCTTGTGGTTGAGGGTCGCCTAGTTTTGATGAATACCCACCGAGAGGTGCCTGATAATTATTATTTTTATAGGTATTATAATTTTCTGCACTATGCCTTGCACGTGCTTCATCCACGGTTTCAAATGGTCGACTAAATGAATCAGCAAAAGCATTCGAAGCTGTAGATAATAGTATAATTAATAGTAATAAATTTTTTTGGGGCTTGACCAGAACATAGATTTCATGAAAGGATGAAAATATGTTCAAATACTCAAAGATAAGTCAATATAAAATAAAAAAAATACTTTTTTACTTTTCACAAGATTTAACAGCAACGCAAACAGCTAAAATCATGAAGTTAAATAGAAAGACTATTAATAAGTATTATCAATTATTCCGAGAGAAAATTTTACAATCTTGCGAATCAGAAAATGGCTTTGAAGGTGAATTAGAGCTGGATGAAAGCTACTTTGGCGGAAAACATCATAAAGGGAAAAGAGGTCGTGGCTCAGAGAACAAGATACCTGTTTTTGGCATTTTAAAACGCAATGGTAAGGTCTATACTCAAATCATTCCTAATTCGTCGTCAGAAACGCTTCTAGACATTGTACAAAACAAAATCAAGTTGGATTCCGTTGTTTATACTGATAGTTTTAGGGCTTACAATAAACTGTCAATAAGTGGCTACAAGCACTACCGTATCAACCATTCTAAGGAATTTGCAAGAGGTAAAAATCACATCAATGGTATTGAAAGTTTTTGGGGATATTGTAAAATGAGATTAGCAAAATTTTACGGACTTAAAAAGGAAGAATTTTTGTTACACTTAAAAGAGTCAGAGTTTAGATTTAACAATAGAAACAAGGATTTATACAAAATGATGTTTCAAGCTATTACTGAATCTTAGAATCTTCTGGTCAAGCCCCATTTTTTTTATTCATTTTGTCCTCCAATTGTTTAATATCTAATTTTATAACACTATTTTTAAAATAATTTTTATTTGGTCAAATTTAATGCTTCACTCTCTAGGTTATTATTAAAAATCTCTTGCATAAATCGAGCTCTAATCCATAAAGAAAAGTCTGAACTAGACGCAACTTTGGAATCATACTTTTTTATTTGCTGTGCGATTTTTTCTGTTGATTCTTTGTACGAAGATGCTAGAAGATCATAACACTTCTCAAATGTTCTTTTTGAACACTGATCTAATAAATCTTTAGCAATTGTTGGAGATTCATTTATTACGATATTTATAAATTCTTCAATCTCCTCTTTTTTAAAAAATTTGCCATGATATTTTTCACTTTTTAATTTTTGTCCGAAGGAAATATTTTTGCCGTCACTCACGCTTAAAGTATCCAATATCATTCTTGCTTCATTGAGGATATCTTCCCTTTTTTTCTTATCGTAAACATCTCTAAAATTTTGCATATCTTCAGGTAGTGGAGCTTGCCACCATCCTCTACGATGGCTGTCATTGTGCCCATCAAACCAGTCACGGGTGTTTTTAAGAGTGGTTTTCTTTACCCCCAACTTTGTAGCCGCAACTTCAAAAGCTTTATCTTGACTAAATTGTGGATACAATGAAGTATGTTCATAGTAGCTAAAGCAATAGGCAATTAAATACATGTCATTTTTTAATTCTTCATCTATGCGTTCGTAAGTTCTATTATTTTCAGGTCTTTCGGAAAAACCAATTGAATTATTAAAATTGTCTCCAATTTTGCTTATTGCGACTTCGGATTTTAACAATATGCTTAAAAATATATCTTTATTTTGGACGTCATTTGAAATAATTGTATTCTCCATTCCTTTTTGAGCTAATTGTTTTATTTCCATAAGTAAATTCTTCATATTTTTCTCCTTTTATTTTTTATTATTTCATTTATTTTAAAAATGTCAATAGAATAAATTGACATTTTTAAAATAAATTTACAAAATTAAATATATTAAGCGTAGCAAAACGCTATAACTAAGTTATATTGTCAAACTTAGTTATAGCGTTTTTATATTAAACCTTAAGCAACTTTTATTGAAAAATTATCAGATAGTTTTGTAGTTCTTATCAGGTTCATTCTGAATGTCTGACAACCAGTTTGGTAAAACTTCCGACTTGATTTTCACAAAATTAAAATTTTACCATTCTGCTTGTCACATTTTCCATTCTGGCTGTCAAAGTATAGAAAGAGTTGCTAAACTTGGGCAAAAAACAAACTTCCCCTAAATCCATAATAAAAATAAAAGTTATACTTTTGTTATACTTTCGGCAAAAATTTGCATAAAAAAGAGGGTTTCAGTTTCCTTGAAATCCTCTTTTTGTAATGGTTGCGGGGGCCAGATTTGAACTGACGACCTTCGGGTTATGAGCCCGACGAGCTACCAGGCTGCTCCACCCCGCGATAACTCTTGATACTCTATTATGAAACGCTGAAAAGTAAAAATCAAGTACCAGTATTTGCAACAGCTGATTTAAATATACTTTTTAGTTTATAGCCGTTAATTCTTTTGTGATTTGCAAGTATAATTTGTCAGACAGAATAGAAAATGTGACAAACAGAATAAAATATATTAGAACTACAAAACTTTCTGTAAATTTTTTATTATTTAAGTATTGTATATGTAGCTAAATATAGCTATAATTAGAAAAGAAAGTGTTTGAATACCAGTTAGGAGTTTATATGAAACGAGCATTCACGTTAGCAGAAGTATTAATAACATTAGTTATAATAGGTGTTATAGCGGCTTTGACAATACCTGCTTTAATAAAAAACACACAAGGAAAAGAATTCCAAGTTGCTTTTAAAAAGTCTTTGTCCGTATTAAACCAAGCCATTATAAAAGAGAACACACTAGAAGGAAAGACGATGGAGGATTTCACGTCTGTTGCTGATTTATCAAATAATTTTTTCAAAAAACAATTTTCTATTTTGTCAGCTCCTGATTCATTTTCAACTGATAACGCAGATGATTCATATGATGCATTTAACTATAAATACACCCCTATACATACTTTACCGCTTATAGAATCTCCTGCATACGCCGGTGGAGCTTCAGCCATTAACGACGATGATTTTATATATACAGCAGACGGGATAGGGTTTTATGTTCAACCGGGGTCTATAGGAGACTGCGAATATGACCCTGACGGCTATTCTGCCCCATGTTTTTATGTCACAGTAGATGTAAACGGAAAACAAGCACCTAATATGAGCCCTTATGATGGTGGAGGAGTAGCAGGGACCGTAGCTTTATTACACTCAATAATAGAGCAACCTGCGTTTGCCGACGCCGGTTATCAAGGCAAAGATTTATATGACAGAATACCGGGAATCGCCTTATATAAAGATAGAGCTATAGCAGAGGCTTATGGCGAATATTTACTTAAAGATGATACCCCAAGTTCAATTGGCGGAAGTGGTGAGTTATAATAGAATAGGACTTATTATATGAAAAATAAAGCGTTTACATTAGCTGAGGTTCTAATTACACTTGTTATAATAGGTGTAATAGCCGCTTTAACAATTCCTTCTCTTTTGAACAATATAAATGACAACGAAAAAAGACTGCTGTTAAAAAAGTTTACTCTTCTTTAACAAATGCTCTTGATAAAAATTATGCCCAGTCAAAACTTGGAGCGGCAATGTTATGGTCAAAATGCGGATGGGACTCCACTTGTTGGTATGACAATTTTTATTCAAAACAATTTAATATCTCGTCATCTATGCCTAGTGGAAGTTCTGACGCTTGTCACGAAATCAATGGAATGTCTACTGATATAACATTTTATACATCTGACGGGATTGCATATAGTATACAAGGAATGGCAGTATTAGTTGATATAAATGGTGACAAGAAACCAAACGAAATTACTACTGACTATTCTGCTTTAAAAGATACTTATTATTTTGGATTAGGTATTGACAATATAACAAGTGGTCCTTTTTCATCAAACCCCAGTGCTGTTTTGGCTGTACCACCTGCCTCAGGTATAATACAAAATTATGACTGCAAAGCAAATCCTGACAATACAGAGTTTTGTAAATTTGACACTAGCGAAATGTAACGAGGCTTAACCTATACAAGCGGATATTGATTCTTATAAGTCTCGTGTATTGAAACTTTTTATATTTTCGCTTAACTGAATTTTTTCAATAATGAATAGAGATTAAAATGAAAAGTTATTATCTTTATTCGCAACTATAATTAGACTGTTAGAATGGAAAAGATAGGAATTCCAAAACTGCCTGTTAATTTTGGATTTCTAAACTTTGGCTTTTTACAAATGCTTTACCCAAGAGAGTTTTTGCTTTTTGAGAATCGCCCAATTTAAGCATTATTTTGGCAGCATCTCTATAGTTGCTTATAATGCTTTCGAGGCTATCAGTTTTAGTATAATATCTTGTTGATTCTTTGTAATAGTCAAGAGCAGTAAGATTTTCATCGAGTTTTTCACTTATATCTGCTGAACGTCTATATGTTGAAGCTATAACCTTATTACTTTTTGTTTCTTGAGCCATTTGATTTGCTAAGTCTAAGTAATCAAAAGCATTTGACTTATCATATCTGTTAGAAAACATATCTGCTAAATTGGTAAGGGCTTTTGTTTGCAAGGGAATATTTTCCGATTCGCCGGCGTAAGAAATTGCAGCATAATAATGGTCAACTGCAGGTTCAAATTGAACAACATCATCATATATTTTTGCCATTGAAATATGTGAACGAGCTTTTATATTATTTGATTCTGTATTTTCAAGGGCTTTATCATAACTTTTTATTGCATCGGGAAGATAATCATTTCGGTCATATATTTTAGCAACTTCATAATAAACCATACCCTGAGCTTGTTTGTCGCCAGCTTGTTCTGCATAATTCAAGGTTTGAGAAAATGCGTCAAGTGCTTTTTCATCTTGGTCAATAGAAGAATATTTTTTTGCCTGAATAAACATTTTTCTTAATTGTTTATCTTCCGGAATATATATATCACTGTTTTTTTGTGGAAAAGCAATTACATTTTCTTCTTGAACTTTTTGAGGCTCGTCAACTGTTTCAACCACAGCAACTTCATCATCTGGTACATCAAGCTTATAAGCAGGATTTATGTCTTTTGGATTTGACTTATAGTCTACCTGTTGCAAAAACAGAGCATCAATCCAATTTTCCACTACTTTGGAGGGCTTTTGCAAAGTAGTAGTGATATATGTATCTAAAATTTGTGATGCATTTTTTAAATTTGATTGAATAATTTGCTTGCTAGGTTCATCTTTTTGAGCTTGTTTTTCAATCAAATCAAGGTATGAAGTTACTTCGTTTTTAACATCATCGGGAGCTCCGATAGCGACTGTTGTATTTTTAAAATCTGTTATTATTTGAGAAATATTAACTTTGGGATTTGAATAGTCAATAGCACCTTGGGCACCTGTCGGAAACTGAGAACGTGAAAAAGAATCGCCTTTAACAGCTTCTCTTTGTGCCTCTTTTGTTGCAGCTTGACTTGATGAGTTAGATTTTTCCTCATCTTCTTTTTTCTTTACTATTCGATTGTTAATCCCTGTGTAGTTAATATAACCCGGGTAAATAGTATTGTTATACAAGCTCAGTAGCCCTCACACCTTGCCTATAAGGTATTTAATAACTTTCTTTTAAAAGTCAGATTTCCTCTAAAATCCCCTTTTCCCTAAAGTGCCCATAACGCACCTTTACACAGTAATTTTAACATGTCTTCACAAAACCACATCCTCAAAAGCAATTATTTCATTAATATATACTTTGTATATATACAGAACAATTAGAGATATTAAGAGAAAATGACAGTTGTAAATAATAACAACTTAATAGAAAAACAAGCTGACGCCATCAGGGCTCAAAGCAGCAATCCGTTTGGCAATATCGGCAAATATTTAGATAACAAATTTAAAAATGTGTTTTCTATTGAAGCAACAACAGCCATTGAGAAAAATAATCCTTTTTCTCAATTAACAGAAACACAAGCCGTTGAAAACGTGAAAAACGTTTCAACTAGAGAATATAATAACCATAGCGACGCATATAACGCAAACGCAGATTCAATTTTTGGCACGCAAGCCAGCAACAATCAAGCTTTTACAGAAAACTTCCGTAGCGAAAAGCACGGCACACTAGACTTCAATTCATAGTTTTGGGATTTTATTTGACTTTTTATCATATTTTCTTAATAAAGAAATATGATTCTTGATTTATTTAAAAACATAAAAGAATGTCACCATCCCAAAATAAGGGCAGACCAAGAAAAAGCATATTGCCCTGATTGCGGAGCTTACGTGGAGACAAAATGGTATTTAACACGTTGCAAATGTTGCAATATAAAAAGGGTGAGCTACAACAAATTCAATAAAATTAGTCCTGTTGAAAAATATTGTCCGAATTGTGGTTCTAAAGAATTTTATTTAGAAGAACTTGACGGGATAAATTTTATCGATATAAATTTTGCTGTAATGAGAAAAGAAGTTATAGAAGATTTAACAACAAAAGTAAAAAGCCAAATATGGGTAGACATAAAAAATGGTATGCAACAAGGATTGCTGGAATTATCCTAAAAAAGACTCAACATTACAAGGAAGCTCGGTTCGTGACAAAATGAACGATATAAGCACCTTAAATAATATGAAAACATTAAAGTATGTTCTATCCCATATATTTAGCATAATTGTTATAAATCATCTGTTTCAAAACCCGGAGAACGAGTAGGAAGATTTTTATATCCTGGGTTTGAATATACAGCTTTTTGAATATATTTGTTTGTATAATCGCCTTTTTCAAACAAACGCTTTAGCATATTTTCTCTATAGACAAGAGGGTGAGCTTTTTCCATAGCAGCAGGATATTTTTCTGATAGCTGTGTCCAAACAGCCGCTTCCATAGTCCACGCATAAGTTTCTTCTGCCAGAGAGTCGAATTCATCTTGATGCAATGCTTCATGCGACAACAACGCCGCCAATGCCGGAGCAGGAGCATCTTTGTGCTTTTCGTTTATATAAATATACAACCTGCCTGCTTTTTTCCACCCGAGAGCGTCAAAACTTGCATATTGAGGTTTTATTTCATTCAGATTTTTAAATTCTATCCTCATTTTTTTATTCGTCAAATTTGTGCCCATAATTGCATTATGCGAATAATCTCCCAAACACCCTTTCATCATTTCAAGGGCTTCCATAATTCTATCTTCTTTTGTTACATCTTTGTATGTTTTATACAAAACAGTTGTATCAAAAGAAATAGAATCAGATTGTTCAAAAACCGTAGGGTCTAAAGGTTTATTTAAAAGAGGGGCATCTTTCGGCTTAGCTGTTGCCATTGCGGTACTTAAAAGTCCTAATGCCAAAACAAAGCATAATCTTTTTTTCAAAATCACTATTTCACTCTTCTTCCGTTGCTTACTTTCATTTTCATATCGGAAAGTATTTTTTTAAACAAACAATATTTTATTATAAATATATTATTGCCTATATATTATATAAGGACAAACTTTTTAATTTCAAGTTCCAAAAAAAGTTATATTGAGCCTCTTTTGTTATTTAAGTTTACGTTTTATAAAAAATATCGCAACAAAAAATTACAAAGAATTGTATTAGATTTTAATTTAGGCTATTCTTTATATAGCACTTAAAAGAGTGTTTTTTAAGTCAAAAATAAGAGAGATAAGATTATGAGTCAACCTTTCAGTGAAAATGTTTACGTGATTGATTTAAGTTACGTTAAAACGCCTGCTCAAATCATTTATGATTTGAGTACGATTTTGGATAGTGAAGAAGCAAAAGACAAAGATGTTTGCCTAAAATTAGGGACGATTGAACTTAATCAATCTCAACTTTTGAGCATAAAATCTCTTATCAGCAGTATAAATTCTACATTAAAATATGTTGATACTAAATCTTCATCTACAGAAAAATCCGTGGTAGCCTTGGGAATGACCTTGTTAGACGGCAACGACATTAAATTTGAGCCTAATAATCAAGAAGGTATAGAGGCAGTTGAGGAAAATCAACAAGAAGAAATTTCATCCACACCACGTGAATATGAAAAACTGGACGAAAACTGGAAAGATGATGCTGAGTCAGAAAATACTGATGCTCAATGCAACAATATCGACAACGCTGATAACACTAAAAACATTGAAGTTGAAACAGAAACTGAAATTGAAGAAAGCAAAGAAGATATAACGAATGAAGATGTTCAAGATGAAAATGAGCCTGAAAAATCAAATATATCTATGGAACTAAACATTCCGTCTTCTGAAGCAATAAAAGAAGAATTGGATACCATCTTCAATTCTGAACAAAAACTTGAAGAAATATTCGACAAAAAAGATGAAACACCTATTGAAAACGAACAAGATGATGAGCTAAAAAAATTAGCAAATCAGTTTGCATCAAACAATGATAATGTTTCAACGCCTGAAATTAAAGAAACACTTCCTCAAATCGAAAATATTGAAGAAAAAGATAAACCTATATATACAGAAGAAGATATGGAAATTATCTCTTTTGAAACAAAATATATAAAACAAACTGTTCGTTCAGGTCAAGTAATAGATTGCAACGGAAATATCGTAATAATCGGAGATTGTCACCCGGGTTCAGAAATCCATGCAAAAGGTGATATTACGGTTTGGGGTGTTTTAGGAGGCATTGCTCAAGCAGGTTCTAACGGAAATACAAAAGCTAAAATAAGAGCTTTGAAAATGAATGCAATTCAATTAAGAATTGCTGACTGCTATGCAAGAAGACCTGATGCATTACACACTATTTTTGCTGAAAAAACAAATGTATTTACACCGGAAGAAGCAAAAATTATTGATGGTGAAATAGTTATATTCAAAATAAATGATTAAAGGAGTGGATTATTAATGAGTGGTAGAGTAATAGTAATTACCTCAGGAAAGGGCGGAGTAGGAAAAACTACTACAAGTGCCAATATCGGTACTGCTTTGGCTAAAGAAGGCTCTTCGGTTGTCCTTATTGATACTGATATAGGATTGAGAAATCTTGATTTGTTATTAGGATTAGAAAATAGAATTGTTTACACACTTGTTGACGTTGTAGAAGAACGTTGCAAACTTAAACAAGCTCTTGTTAAAGACAAAAAAAATCCAAATTTGTGTCTTTTAGCAGCAGCTCAAACAAGAGATAAAACTTCTGTAAATGCTGAACAAATCAAACAAATCACAGAAGACTTAAAAGAAGATTTTGATTTCATATTAGTTGATTGCCCTGCAGGTATCGAGCAAGGCTTCCAAACAGCTGTAGCAGGTGCGACAGAAGCTATTGTCGTAACAACTCCAGAAATGTCTGCGGTTAGAGATGCTGATAGAATTATCGGACTGCTTGAAGCAAAAGAAGAAATTACATCTTACAAACTTTTGTTGAACAGAGTTCGCCCTAATATGATTAAAAATAATGATATGATGAGCGTCGATGACGTTGTTGATATACTTTCTTGTTCTTTAATCGGAATAATCCCTGAAGACGCCGGCATTATCACTTCAACAAACAGAGGTGAGCCTATCGTTAATAACGAAAAAGCTCTTGCAGGAAAAGCCTATTTGAATGTCGCAAAAAGAATTCAAGGCGAAGAAGTTCCTTTCTTAGACCTAGATGAACCAAAAGGTTTCTTTGCTAAACTAAAGAAATTCTTCTTTGGAAAGAAAGCCTAGGGAGGAAGATAAATGAAAGAAATATTTGCAGAATTATACAACAAGGTTTTGACTTTTTTCCAAGTTGAAAAAGGTGAAAACACAAAAAATATAGCTTCTAACCGATTAAAATTAGTTTTAATGCACGACAGAACAAAACTTGACCCGTTGACGCTTGAGAAAATGAGATTAGAGATGATTGACGTTATTTCAAGATATGTGGTTATAGACAAAGAGCTTTTGGAATTGAATTTAGCAGGTGAAGGTGACTCAATTGCGTTGATGCTGAATATACCTGTTGTTAGAGCAAAAACAGAAGAAGAACTTGAAGAACAAGCTAAATTAGATGCTGAAAAAGAAGAAGAGTCCTCTGAAACCACAGAAACAGAAGAAGATAAAGAAGACGAAACCTCTGATGTTAAAGAGTCTGATGAAGAAGAAACAGCAGTTGAAGCTTCCGAAACTGAAGACATTGATACAGCAGAAGAAAATGAAGATAAAGTAATCAATGACGATGAAAAAGCTGAAACTATTGAACAAGAAAAAGAAACAGATGAAACAAACAAAAAAGAGTCTGTAGCTGATGAAATTATTGAAGAAAAAAACAATAATTCAAAATCTTCAAATAAACAAAAAAACAAATAAATTAAATTTTAAAACACCTAAAAGAGCTCCTTAAAAACAGGGAGCTTTTTTGTTGCTCAATTTCCTCATAACATATACAAACAGCCTGATTATACATCTTTGAGTTTGAATGCATTATACATTTCAAATAATGAAATCAAGAAAAATGTTCCGAAAACGAGCAAATATGATTTGTTACTGTAAACCAAATGCCCTGAAAACGAAGCCACAGGAGCGTAAGCTTCGAGCAAAACGCCAACAAGCGTCCCCAATATTCCTACGACCAAGAAAAATCCGCAATTCATTATGCTTAAAGCAGTACCCCTAATTTCATATTTGTTTGTAGAATGTATAATAGGCACCAACAAAGGTGACATGCCGCCGCACAACGACAAGAATAACAATATAATACCTATTGCTTGAGTTCTGAAATTCAAAATCAAACAAATTGAAATAACAGCAAAAATAAGAGTTGCCATAATTGATAAAGTTTTCATAAAAACAACTCTTCTATTGTCCCAAAGTTTGCTCAGTGTAGCCATGCCCATACCAGAAAACCCTGCCACAATTACCATTACTGATAAAATTGTAGAAGCTTGCGTGTCTGACATTTGAACGAAATCTTTTAAGAACTTGACGCCGATAACGGTCTGTATAACATAATACAAGCCATAGTTAAGACAGGCAAATCCAAACAAGTGAAGATTAAATTTTTTAGAGAGAACCTCTTTAAAAGGTTCAATCGAAAACTTCGCATTACGATTAGTAGGTATAGAATTCAAATTATTATGAATAAAAATATAAACAATAGTGATAAATAAAGTTATAAAGGCTAAAACATTCATTACATTCTGCCAATCGAACTTATCGGATAAAATAATAAATGGAGCATTAGCGAATACGCCACCTATATATCCGGTAAAGAGCATTAGTGAAACGGCAATCCCCAGATATCTATCGGGAAAACACTTCTTGAGCTCTTGTACCAAACTGAGATAAAAGGTTGCCGAACCCAAGCCTAACAATACCCTACTGAAATAGAGAAGCGGCAAATTGCCTGTATTGGGAAAGACCAAAGCCCCCAGCGTAAACAAAATTGAGCCGCCTAAAATCATTTTGGCACCGCCATATCTGTCAACCATTATGCCTATCAGCAATAAGCTAAAAGCATAAGCGTACATATAAACAGCACCTAAAGCAGTAACAAACGGGGCTTTTATATGTAAATCCAGTTGCAAGGTATCAAAAATCGCCCCCGGAATCGCTACCCTTTGAAAATTAGCCATAAAATACAAAATTGCACCGAGTGCAATCAATAAAATATGAGTATAATACTTTCTCATTGAGAACTCCCTCTGCGTAAACAGATATTATTAATACATGCAAAAGCATTTCTTTTGCGTTTCGGCTGTTTTTAGAAACAGGCAGCAACTTTAACAGGGAAAACTGTCCATCACTTCCAACGTAAAAAATTATAGCACCAACAATTTTTCAGGAGCTATTTTTTTACGTAACCTTACATTTTTTAAAATATATTCTTAATCTAATTTTCGTTTAAACGTCCAACCGGCTAAGGATAACGTCAAAACCGCTATGAATATTAAAGGAATCAAGTTTAAGAACACATCATAAAACCCCATATTTCTAAAGAAAATGCCTCTTGTTGTATTCATAAAAAATCTTATTGGATTAAGCAAGGTCAAATATTGGAAAAATGGCGGCATATCTTCAATCGGAGAAATAAAACCGGATAAGAGGACAGCAGGCATTTGAAAAGTCAAAACACCCAAAATAGCTTGTTGTTGAGTTTTGCAAATAGAAGAAATAAATAGCCCGATACCAACAATGGAGAGCAAGGCAACTATTGTGGAGAACAAAAACAACAAAACTGACCCCCTAAAAGGAACACCAAATACCAAAACAGCAATTACTGACATTGTGCAAGTCAAAATCATTGCGATACACAAGGGGGGAATCGTTTTACCTGCCAATATTTCAAATGAAGATAACGGGCTTACTATAAGCTGGTCGAAAGTGCCCATTTCTCTTTCCCTTGCGATTGACAACGCCGTCAGCAACAATGTTATTACAAGTGCAAGCATGGTCACAAGCACCTGCAAAACGTACCATTGATAATTCAAATTAGCGTTATACCAGTTTCTGACTATGTAATTTATCGAAGCACCTTTATCACTCAAAGTCCCCGAATAGTCAGCAATAATTTGAGAAGCATAAGAGCTTGCAATAGAAGCTGAGTTCGTTTGTCTACCATCTGCAATAACTTGAACTGTAGTTGGACGCTTTGACTTTATCGCTTCTGAAAAATCATTTTGTATTTCAAGTGCTAACTGTGATTTTTGAACTTCTATATTATGCTTCAATTCCGCCTCATTTTGAACATTGACAACTTTTCTAAACCTTGGAGAAGCAGAAAAATTAGAAATCAGCTCTCTCGATTCGACAGAATTATCTCTATCTAAGACAGACATATCAATATTTTTAACTTCCATCGTTATTGCATTTGCAAAAACAAAAAGCTGCATAACAGGCAAAATTATGACCACCCCTCGACTTTTCGGGTCTTTCCAAATAGCAATAAATTCTTTTTTTATTAATGCAAAAATTCGCCTAAGCATCTTCTTCAAGCCTCATTCCTGTTTTTTCATAAACAGCAGCAAATAAAATCGAGCCTAATACCAATAGAAATAAGGAATTAGCTATTACAATACTCCAAACGGTACCAGCCATAAACTCGCTTTCAATAAAAGTTACAAAATACCGAGGTGGTAAAATCATCGTAAAATATTGAAAAGCGATAGGCATTGAATTTATCGGAAACATCAACCCTGACATTAACAAAGCCGGTAAAAAGCCTATAGCTATTGCGACTTGGCTTGCTACAAATTGATTTTTTAAAGAAGTAGAAATCAAAAGTCCTATACCGAGTGAAGTAAAGAGAAACAGCCCGCTTACTGCAAATAGGACAAATAAACTACCTCTAAACGGAATGTGAAAAACGTAAATACAAACAAACGTATTAAAAATCATAGAAAGCATTCCTAAAGTAAAATAAGGAATATATTTACCCAACACAATATCAATTTTTCTGACTTGAGTGCTTAAAAGAGCCTCCATTGTACCTCTTTCCCATTCTCTCGCAACGACAAGAGCGGTCAAAAGAAGTCCTATCAATGTCATCGTAATAGCAAGCGAACCCGGCAAAATAAAATAATGGCTGTTGATATCTTGGTTATACCAAAATCTTATATTAGAGCTAACCGCAGGTGGCTTGACAAATCTGGCATACTCGCTTTGTGCCAACCAATCATTTACAATTTGCAATGGATAAGATTGGACATAATTGGCTGTATTTACAGTGCTTCCATCTGTAATCACCATAAAATCTGCCGCTTGTCCCTTTGCAAGTTTGGAAGAAAAATCATTAGGTATCAAAACAGCACCGTTTAACTTTGAGCGAACAATATCATCATACATTTCAGCAGGATTGTAATATACATCAGATTTAACAAACTTGCTCCGACTAAAAGACTTTATCAACGTAGAAATCTCGGGGTTCATATCATCATTTTTAATTCCGATGCTTACTTTTGTTGTATCAAGGTTTATGCCGTACATGTAAATAATAAGCAAAATAAAAGGAAGCACGAACGATATAACAATACTGCTGGGATCTCTTATAATTTGCAAAAACTCTTTTTTAATTAAGGCAAACAAAATTTTCATAAAGCATCATGCTCCTCAATCAAATTGATAAAAGCATCTTGCATAGTATTAGCGTTAGCCTTTCTTTTAAGCTCTGCCGGTGTTCCTATAGCAATCGTTTCCCCTCTATAAAAAAGACTAATCCTGTCGCAATATTCAGCCTCGTCCATAAAGTGAGTCGTGACAAGTATCGTAACGCCTTTAGCCGCCAAACCTTTTATATGCTTCCAAAACTCTTTTCTTGCAACTACATCAACTCCTGATGTGGGTTCATCTAAAAAAAGAATAGGTGGCTCATGAATAAGTGCACACGCCAGTGAAAGACGCTGTTTAAGCCCCAAAGGCAAATCCTTTGCCTGCTGATTTTGCATATTTTGAAAGCCAAAAATTTTAATAATTTCATTTACTCTTTCTGCCCGATTTAGCAGACCAATTCCATATATTCCTGCAAAAAAGAGTAGATTTTCTCTCAACGTCATATCTCCGTACAAAGAAAACTTTTGGGCCATATAACCAAGTTTTGAACGAGCCTTTGAAGGATTTTCCAATATATCAATATTATTGATTTTGGCAGTTCCCGCAGTCGGTTTAGTCAAACCACACATCATTTTAAAAGAAGTAGATTTCCCTGCACCATTTGGACCTAAAAGTCCAAATATCTCACCTTTTTTTATATGAAAAGTGTTATTTTTAACAGCATAAAAATCACCGTATTTTTTGCATAAATCAAGAGCCTGAACAGGACACTCGACAGAACAGTCATTACATTCAAAATGTTTTGCTATCAAAGATTCTGACTCATCATACCCGCCCATAAGCTCAATAACTTTAGCCTCAAACTCTTTTGGCTCTGTTGCTAAATCAGCAGGTTTCCCATCATAAATAACCTTGCCTTTATCCAAAATAACCGCCTCGTCAAAACTTTGAGCCTCATCTAAATAAGCAGTTGACCAAAGCACTGTTGTTTCAGGAGTTATCGAATCTCTGACAAGTTGCATAAGTTCACGTCTTGAAATCGGGTCAACGCCGACAGATGGCTCATCTAAAACCAAGAACTCAGGTTCACCCAGCAAAGCACACGCAAGCCCCAATTTCTGCTTCATACCACCTGAGAGTTTACCGGCAAGCCTGTCTTGAAAACGTTCTAAATCAGTAAATTTTAAAAGTTTTTCAAAATCATAAGGAATATTTTTCAAATCAGCATATAATTTAAGATTTTCTATTACCGTCAAATCCTCATATAGCCCGAATTTTTGTGGCATATAACCTATTTTTTTATTCAACAAAGCTTTTTGTTTTTCAGGAGAAAGCCCCAATGACACAATAGAGCCATTGTCTGGAAGCAAAAAACCGATTATCAACCGCAATAATGTTGTCTTTCCAGAACCGTCAGCTCCAATCAGACCTGTTATTTGCCCTTTTTTGACATTTAAAGACAAATCATCGATAGCTTTGACCTGACCAAAAGATTTTGATAAATTTTTGACCTCAACTGCTAAAGACAAATTTTACTCCTTCAAATCTATTTTTATAGTTGTAGGCATTCCTTGACGCAAAAACGCATCAAAGTCATCGACATAAACTCTTATTCTATAGACCAAATCCGTTCTTAAATCTTCTGTCTGAACTGTTTTTGGGGTAAATTCAGCAACAGGAGAAATGTAACCTATTCGACCTACATATTCACGTTTTTTGCCTGTTTTAGGGTCAATAGCATCTGTCAAAACCTTTGCTTTCATATCGTATTTAATATTTCCTAAATCTTTTTCAGACACATAAGCTCTAATCCAAATCGGCTTGCTTTTTGATAAAGTGCAAACTGGTTGTCCTTTTTGAACAGTAGCCCCCGGCTCTTGAACTCTGACTGTTATAATTCCGTTTTCAGGTGCAAAAATTTTCGTATAATCCCATTGATTTTTGACATAAATTTTATTGGCTATGGCAGCAGAATAAGAAGCTTCTGATTCTGCTTTATTATTGGTTATAGCGTCACATTCTTCTTGCGAAATTGTGTTGTCATCACAGAGGGGATTTTTTCTATCATAAATATCTTGTGCATTTTTACTTGCAGCAGCTGCCTTTTCAACTTCTGCTACAGCCTTTTTAAAATTAGCAGCATAATCTTTGTCATCTAAGGAGGCTATCAAATCACCTTTTTTGATGGAGTCGCCTTCTTCAACATACATTTGAGATATTTTGCCACCGACTTGAAAACTCAAATCGACCTGCCTTATTTCTACATTCCCGAACAGAGTTAATTCATTTAAATTTGTTGGACGGTTATAGTAATAATAAATCCCGCAAATTACAAAAATCAATAATATTATAAACGCTATTTTTTTCTTCATAATTTTCCTCCGACGGCTTTATATAAGGTTATATAGTTAGCTAAACGAGTAGCTTTTGTCTGTACTTGATTTTGCTCGATATTTAACATCTTGATATTTTCTTTTAATAATTGAGGGTATGAAATAACACCTCGCTCATATTTTTTTTGAATATTTTTAAAATTCATTTTTGCTAAATTTAATTGATTTTTAGTATTTTCATCAATCTTTGTATCAAATTTAATAACGCAAAGAGCTGTATTAACTTCTTTTGTGGCATTCAAATCTGTCAATCGGTATTTTTCAAAAAGTTCTTCATATTTTGCTTTTTGTAATCTCAAAAAAGCAACCTTTTTTCCGCCTTTAAATATATCCATAGTAGCACCTGCAAACAAAGCAGCTAAGGAATTTTGCCAAGAAAAGAAATTCCCTTGAGCAATTGTATTAAAAACCCAAAGACCAGTTATATTAAAAGAAGGCAAAAATTCTTTTCTCGCTACCCGAACGTCAATTTTAGCTTTTTCCAGTTCCTTTTCAGCAGCAATCACATCAGGACGTGAAAAGATAACATCACTTGAAATTTGAGAAGGAACAGGATTTTCATACTCAAACTGAGCCAATTTTCCTCTTTTCAAATCGAGAGAACAATTAGGCGAAACACCGACTAACACACAAAAATTATTAAGGATAATATTTTGTTGTTTTTGCAGTTGATTTAGAGTGTTTTTTTCTTTTTCAACATTTTGTTTTTCTTGATTTAATACATTTGCATCTACAACGCCTCTCATAAAAGTTTTTTGAGTTCGCCATAAATTCTCTTCTGCTAGAGCTAAAACCATTTTTTGATTTTTTATCAGATAATCATACTCAAGAATATTTATATAACTATTTGCAACATCAGAAAGCAAAGAGATATAAACAGATTTTTCAAGTTCCAAATCAGCCTCATATCTTTTATCGGCACTTCTTGTTTTATCTCGATTTTTAAGCAAAAAATCAGGTTCATAACTGACAATAAAAGGCATAACAAAGGCGTTGTTGTTTAACGTAAAATTATCAAATTTCGGGATATGAACCCCTAAATAATCCGCCCCAAAGCTCAAAGACGGAAGCTCACTTGCAAATGAGATTTTAACCTGTTGCCTTGACTGCTCGACTCTTGCTGCTGCAATTTTCAAGTCATTATTATTTTCTACAGCTTGATTGATATAACCTGACAAATATGTATCTCCGAATCTATCAAAAAAGCCGATATTTACATCAGGAGCCGCAAGTACAATTTGTCCAAAGAAAAAGATTGCTATCAATAATATTTTTTTAATCATAGATTTATACCTGCTGATTTTACAACTGCAAGCACACTATTTTTAACATTTTGCTTAATCATGTTTATATCCTCAACCTCAAATCCATCTTGAGCGTATGGAGCAACAAAGACCGACATAAATCTCGAAGCGGAAATTTGAGATGCTATCGAAATAGAAGCATAAACCACTTCCCTTGACAACATAGGTTTATCTATAATTTGGGCTATAATTTCTCTTAAAAGGACAACTACAGGAGGCGTATATTCAGAAACAATGTGCCTTTGCTCCCGCAACAGAAAAGCAAAGAGTTCATCATTCATTACATTGTAAAAGAAATCCACCATTTTTTCAGTGATTTTTAACAAAAAATCTGCTTTTTCTTTTTTTGAAAACTTTAAAAATTCACTTTTATCATAAAAAGAATTTATAACATTTTGTTGTTTATCAAAAAGGTCTTTCAAAATAGAGCGGTAAAGCCCTTCTTTCCCTCCAAAATGATAGGAAACCATACTTATACTTGAATTCGCAAGTTTAGCGATATCTCTTATTGAGGTACCGGCATAGCCGTTTTTGGCAAAGAGTTTAATTGCAGCATTTATAATTTTTTCTTTTTTATTAATATTATTTTCCATACCTTTATTATAGAACGAACGTTCGATTTTTCAAGAAGTGAATGAAGTGACGAAGCGAAAACATCAACAAAAAGGGCGGAATAATTATTCCGCCCACGTATTGTATTTTTTTAATAATTAATTTGCAATAAATGGCTTAGTCAATTTGATTGAATTGGAAGCACCTTGTTTTGCAGTAGAAACTGTTTGATAAATTCTTGATTTTATTTCATCATCAGCAGCCGCAAAACCTCTTGGAGAGAATTGACGTCTAAAAATAGTATCAATATCACTACCGAATTTTAATCTATTCACATCATCAAGTGAATAAGATAAAACTTCAGGTATCACATAATAGGGAGAATAAGAGCCTATGTAAGAAAGATATGCATTTGCGTCGCCTGAGATGGTTTCTCTGACTGGAGCATAAGAGCCTCCGATGTATGAGGTAATCAAATTTGCGTCAGCAGTTATATTTTTAACCATATAATCACCAATAACCGTAGTATTTACAACATTTACAGAATTGGCATTTGAAATATTCAAATTCCCACCAATCAGTGTAATTTGAGCTCCGTCGCCGTATTGATTTCCAAAAGGAAGACCTATTGTTTCAAAAGAGGAAGTTGTAAACTTCTTATCATTGTAATCATTGATAGGAGTTTTACCGGTTGCTAGGTCAGCAATTGTTATATCTGTTGTTTTCGCAGGTTTATCTGAATTTGAAATAAATACATTATCAGCTTTTGTAATTGTTAAATCACCGTTTGTTTTAACGCCTTTTATTGTAATATCACCTGTTGTTGCAATATTTGTATCGGATAGAACAGAAGAATTGATAACTACCGCACCAACTGCGTCTATGATTGCACTGCCGTTTATAGAAGAATCATCAATTGCAATTCCGTTAGATTTAGTTTTTAGATTTTTTCTTACGGTTGAATTTTTAATTAATATATTTCCGTCTGTTGATTCTATGTTTACATTCCCTGTTGCAATTTTGTCTATAATCGTATCATTTGTTGATTTAATTGCGATATCTGTATCTAAAGACCAACTATCAAGATTATTGATGTCAACCGTGCCGGCGTTAATTTGATTTTTGCCTTTTATAGAAGATTTTTTTATTACAACTTTGTTATCAGAGTTTAAAGTTGAATTTTCAATGTGAGAGTTATTCTTGATTTCTAAATTTTCTTTGGCATTTACTATTGAATTTTCTTTTATATAATTATCATTTTGAGATACAAAGTTTGTGGAATTAATAGTTGAGCCTTTGACATAAGAATGGTCAGCTTGAATATCTTTGGCATTTGCTACAGAACCTGAGTGGAAGAAGGTATCTTTTAGAATTAATATTTTGCCGTCTTTAGCATTTAATTCAGAAGCACCGACATTTGAGTCTGACAATATTATATTTGAAGCAGCAGCTTTTACATTATTTAAAACTGTTTTATTTTTCAACTCAACATCAGATTTAGCTGTCAAATCAAGAGATTTTAAATTAGAGGCTTTTGCAGCATCTAAAATAATATCGCCTGCGGAGGTTATTATATTAGCACCAGAGAATTGTGCATTGGTTAAATTAATACCATTTTCTGTCGTTTCTAAAGATGAATTTGAAAGTTTAATACCATTGGTAACTTTATCAACTCGATTTCCATCAAACCCTGCGATAGATTTTGCACTGACAGAAGAACCATTGCTTATATCAGCCCCACCGATAAATGCGATTTTAGCAGTCTTTGACGAAACCTTGTTCAAGTTTGTATCTTGGAGTTTGGAATCATTTCCTGCAACTAAATTTGAATTTTCAAAAGAAGAACCTGAAGCCGAAATATCATTTTTTGCATTCAAGCTTGAATTCGAAACAACAGCACTTTTTTGTCCGCCTTTACCTATGTATATATTTCGCTTTGTAGCAGTCAAATACGATTTATCAACTATTGCAGCATTAGCGTGGATTTCTCCTGCAGTAAGGGTCGAATTTGTTATCGTTTTATGATTAGCAAAAATCGAACCATCTGCAATTCCAGTTGTATTGACCAGATAGCCACCAGTTGTAATATCACCTGTAGCATTCAACTTGCCGTCTTTTATATTTACATTCGAAAGTGTGATATTATGAGCGTCATAGACTTTGAGTGACATATCATTATTATTTTTTAATTCACTGATTGTGACATTTCTTCTTGAGTCAAATCCTGAATATGATTTGCTTGCAGTCATAGTAATAACAGCACTTTTTATATCAAAATTTTTCAACGTAAACTGCCAACCAGCACTTGCTGTTAAAGAGTCTGCCGTAACATTTGAGAAATTCACAACTGCACTTTTTGAATTTAGTGTTATATTTTTTGCAACGAGATTGCTAACATCGACCCCTTTGCCGTATTTATCCGCACCGCTGAAAGCTGACATTTTCAAATCTCCTGCAATGTTTAGATTTGATATATCAATCGTTTGGTGAGCAAATAAATCTACCGTGCCACCAATAATAGAAGAAGCACCGCCCCAAGTGATATTGTTTGCATCTAAATCGACATCGTGAGCAACTGTTATGTTTTCAACGAGGATATTTCCGTTTGAAGCTTCCGCTTTGAGTGAACTGTTTTGAGAATTTTTATTTTTATTTAGGTTTTTAATTGTTGTATTTCCTGAAGTTTTGGATTGAAGCTTAGAAGCAACATCTACATTTTCAACATTTAATTCAGCAGCGGAAGCAAGAATTGAAACTGCGTCTGAATTTTTAATTGAAGTTTTACGTATAGAATTTGTTTTAACTTCACCTGATGAAGTCAAATAGTTAATATTTATATTATTTTTAGCTGACAAGTCAGATTTATTATTTACAGCTAATTTTGTTATCGTAATATTATTATCAGCAGTTGCCTTAAGAGAATTGAATTTTTCGCCCTTATTAGCAGCATCAACGTTAGATAAAGCACTATCAGTATTATCAATCAGAATATCACCTGCATTAACCATATTTTTTGTAATAGCATCAGATTTATGCAAAAAGTCATTTGAAGTTGTTGAAGATGAGGCAGTATTTGTAGTATTTGAGCTAACCAAAGAGTCCTGAGTGGTTATAGAATAATCTTTCTCCACAGTTGAGCGAGAGGCAGTAGCAACAGTATCTTTTGTAGAATTAACGGTTACTTTACCATTATTTGCTGCTAGATTATATAATCTTACTCCGGCTCCATCGACTGTAACATCACCTTGGACTACAACATTAGCTATGTTTATTAAGCCCTTACCGGAGTATGATGTTGCCGTTTGAACATTATTAAAATCAGTTGTCGTTGTCCAAGTTGTAGTATTGTTTTTCAAATTTAATGTTTTATCAATTGTTTTTGCAATCAAATTGCCACCGACTTTGGAGGTATGTTTACCTTTGTCGATTCCGCTTAAATCCAAATTGCCGATTACTTCAAAAGTAGCGTCGCCGGTGACCTCCATAGCAACTTTAGAATCTATAGCCGAATCAATTACTGCAATATTTGAATTATTACCTTTTGCAACTAAGTAAATTTTACCTGTATTATTGTTTTTTACTGCAATCGCAGAATCTTTTACTAAAATTGAAGAAGTGATATTTTTGTTATTATTATTAAAGGCATTAAAAGCCAATGCATTAATATTTGTAGATTTTGTAATATTTGGAATTTTATTTGATTTAGCATAAAAATTAACGCCGTCAGCCGTAATCAAATTAACATTATTACCTGCTAAAATATCAGCATTTTCTATCTTTATGCCGTTAGAAATTATATTTAAGTCATTAGCTATTCTCATAACAACAGCATTTGTTGACTCACCCAAGCCCCCAATTTTTATACCCTGACTATTTACAGAAGAAGTGCCGTCAAGAGTCAATTTGTCAGCATCAAGCGTTGCGTCATGAGTTGTCAATGTTAATGAATTTGCATTAACGATTGCACCATTCATAAATAACATACCGCTAGGGTTAGAGATTACCAAATGCCCATCTGCACCTGAAGTGGACAAGGTACCTGCAAACTTGGACATACTTCCGCCAATGACTTTATTCAAAGCAACTTGTCCGTTGTTTAAAAAATTAAAATCAAGAGTTTTGCCTGCTCCGACGTTGAGCCAATCCCAAATTATAGTATTTCCGCTACCTGTTATGCCAATTTGAGCATTATTGTTATTATTTTTATTTAAATTAGCGCCTCCGAAATCATTGACCTGTGCTCCAAAATTATCTTTACCGCCTTGGAATATTTCTGTTGCAGCCAACGCCGGTAAACTAAAATTAGCAAACGATAACAATAACATCGATGCTATAACTTTTCTCAAAGAAAAAAGCAATTTTCTCATTTTATTTCCTTCCCTATAGTCATTTATGTGGTTAAAATATTATATTATAAAAGTATTGGTATATATTTTTCTTCATGTATAATTAATATTATATCAAATACAAGTCGTTTAAAAATATTTTTTGCCATTTATGTATATATGTATTTATATTTATTAATTTTAAGTCAACCACGAGATGAGAAAAATGAAAAAGAAACAAGTTTTTTGTTTAGCATGTATTTTATTCAGTTTAAGCCTGAACAAAGCAATGTCAGAACCGCTTTTAGTAAATCCGACAGCAGGGGCTGAAATCATTAACAGAGAAAATAGGACTATTTTAAAAGATGCAAAAATCAACAAGAATTATATCGACTCTGTAGAAAAAGAAATTCCTCAACAAATTGAAGATAGAAATAAAGACAAGTCAAAAGACATCGTTCGAGGAAACTTGACTTATAACCCAAAATTCACATTAAATTCTATAAACTTTGAAGGAAATACAAAAATTTCCGACAAAAAATTGCAAAAACTTGCCAACAATATTATAGGCAAAGAAATATATTTAGAAGATGTTTTAAATTTCACACTCTCTGTAAGCAGATACTACCAACAAAACGGCTATCTAACTTCTTATGCTTATCTTGACGCCCAAGAAATAAAAGATGGAAGCGTCACCATAAAAATAAAAGAAAGCAAAATCGAAAAAAAAGAAATCGAAGGCAACCGTTGGGAAAGAGAAAATTACCTCAAAAATATAGCTCTTGGAGGCACAGGACTCAACGAAGGGTCTGTTTTCAATGCAAAAGCCTTACAAGGTGCAATGAAAAATATTAATCGAGAAGACTATTTAACAGGCTCTGCCGAATTATCAAAAACAAAAGATGAAGGAACTGCAATAAAACTGCACGTTCAAGACCGCTTCCCTATCAATGTAAATATGGGCTGGGACGATTTCGGACGTAACTACACAGGTAGACAACGTTTTACAGCAACAGCAGGCATGGACAACCTCACGGGAAACGGTGACAAAATTTACGCAGGAAGCATTGTTTCCAGTCGTTCTAACGGATTTTTAGCAGGCTATGAGCTTCCCGTAGGTAAATGGGGGACAAAAGTCGGCGTTGATTATTCATACTCAAGAGTTCACCTTGGAGGCCCTTACAAAGGTTATAACATCGACGGCGAAGCTCAAGATTTTGTTGTAAGATTAGTTCAACCTTTGAAAAATACGGCAACTCAAGAAGTTTATTTCACAGCAGCTTTCGACATGCTAAATTCTAAAAGCTTAATGCAAAAGCAAACCATTGCAGATTACAATTTAAGAGTTATAAGAACAGCGTTTTCAGGCATGTTTGACGATAAATACGGCAGATACATAGGAAGTGTCGGTGCGGATTTCGGAATCGGTGGACTCGGGGCTACAGGCAATATTAATGAAGGTCAACAATCTACTTTTTATAAGATTACAGCTAATTCAGCGAGGGTGCAAAGACTACCTAAAAACTGCCTTGGCATTTTTAGAATGAATGGTCAATATTCACCTCAATCATTATATGCTGCTGAACAATTTTATTTAGGGGGTGTATATTCCTTGAGAGGCTATCAACCAAGTGAATTGATTGGTGATTACGGAGTATCCGGCTCTTTAGAATTTAGAGCACCTATTCCTCATTTAGACGCCCTTATTCCTAAAAAATTTGAACAATATGCCGATAGAATTAGAATTACCGCATTCTACGACTGGGGTTATATTAAAGAACATAATAACGTCTATGACTATCCTCAAAATTTCTTGAGCAGCATCGGTATAGGTGCGTATGCCAATCTTTGGGACGGGCTTACCGCCCAAATCGGCGTTGGTTTCCCTATAGGAAAATACTATGAAGAACAAAACGGCAGGGTCTATTTCTCAATAAATTCCGATATAGACAGACTATTGATGAAACCTAAAGAAAGATTATAATTTAGCTCACTATTGTAACATTTTATTTACAAACATTACATATATCTAAAGAGGAACACAAAAAAAACCGACTAATTAAATGTTAAAAGGATATTTTATTTAGTTAGGTATCGTGTTCTCTATGAAGAAAATAATAATGGCAGCTTTTGCCATAGTAATATTTTGTGCAAATTCTGCACTCGCTTATAATGTAAATCAAATGACTGATGACTCTAAAATAGCTTCAGCATTGAGTGTTTTGGACTCTGCTAATCAAAAAGACGTACTCCAAAGATTAGACAAAACAAAAACACAAATAATATTTTATGATTTAACATTGCTTTCATATTCGTATGCAAAACATTATGCAATAGCTTCAACAGATGAAACAGGGACTAACTACATCTTGATAAATCAAAATTTAAGGAAATCACCCAAAGAAGCATTGGCATGCCTGATTGCCCATGAAAGCGTGCATCAACTTCCTCAAGCAACTTTTGAAGAAGAACTAAGAGCTACTACAACAGAAGCCAGAACTTGGATGCTTTTAAAAGACAGGGTCAGCAGTGACTATAATCAAGACACCTTGGTCACAAGACTCAACAAGCTTGCAGTAATGTATCAAGCCTCTTCAACCAATAACAATTTGATTGAAAAATCCATCGCTAATAATAGCTTTTATCAAAATCAATTGGCTCAAAATTAATTATCGTAGCAATTAACAAAATACGCTCAGGCATAATAAATATCTACAAAAGACCTTTTTCGTCGATTAAATTCATTATATCGTCAGCAGTTATTGACTTCATACAAGGGGTATAGTCCTCCCCTAATTCAAGCTTTGAGCAAATTTTCAAATGACACGGGGCACACTCTGATTTAGGCAAAATAGTATGACATTGTTCCCCATAAGGCGAACAAAATTGAGGCGAAGTTGACCCCATTAACCCCAATGTGGTTACGTTTAAAGCTGAAGCAATATGCAAAGGCCCTGAATCACCTGATATAAACAAATCAGCTTCTGAAGATAAAGCAGCACTTTGCTCCAGAGTCAATTTGCCGGTATAAATTTTTATATTTTCTAAATTTTCTAACTCCAAGTGATTTTGCCTTTCAGCAGGAGAGCCGATTACAAATATAGTTCCTCCGAATTTATTTGAAACAAGCTTGCCTAATTCTTTCCAAGATTGAATAGGCCAAACTCTGCCTTGCCGCTCGTTATTATGCTCACCCCCGGGGCTAAAGATAACAAAGGGTCTCGGGTAATCTTCAATCATTTTTTGAACATCACGTTGGACATCCACATCAACTGCCAAAGTCAAATTTTTCGGCAAGTCCAAATCATCATAGACTTCTTTTGCAGATTGAAAAAAAGATTGAACCGCATGGATAGGCTCTGTGCATCTTTTGATTTTTTTCTTCGGGCTAGCCAAAAACATCAAAAATATATTTCTCATTGAATTTGATAAATTTATAACGGCATCATATTTTTCACGTCGAAATTTTAGCCCCAAAGATAACAAATAAAAAGGATTGTCCTTATTAGAAGAATCAAAAACGAACAGTTTGTCCAAATATTTATCATTTTTCATAAGAGGAGCCAAAATATATGACGTCAACAAATGGACTTCCGCATCAGGGTGTTGCATTTTGATAGATTTTTGGATTACAGATGTATGTATAACATCACCAATCGCCCCTAATCTAATAATTAAAATCTTCTTTTTCATAAGAGAATTTTACATAAAAATACAAGAAAGCACAAATATATGAACATATTGAATAAATATATTATAATGATAATGAAAGCTATATTTGTTGGAGTATGAAAGTTTATGGAAATTTCAGTGGTAATTCCTTGTTTAAATGAAGAAGAAACACTAAAAATATGTATTGAAAAATGTTTTAAAGCATTTAAAAATCTTGGCATAAAAGGTGAAGTAATAATTGCCGATAACGGTTCAAATGACAACTCTATCGTAATTGCTCAAAATGAAGGTGCAAATGTCATTAACGTAATTGAAAAAGGTTACGGAAACGCATTAAGAGGTGGATTTAAAGCTGCAACCGGAAAATATCTTGTTATGGGAGATGCTGACAACACCTATGATTTTTTAGAAATACCTCTTTTATATAATGAGCTTGACGAAGATACAGATATGGTTATAGGTTCAAGACTCAAAGGCAACATTGAAAAAAGAGCTATGCCACCTTTACACAGATATGTGGGAACTCCTGTCATAACCGCACTAATCAATCTTTTATATGGCACAAAAATCTCAGACTCTCAATGCGGAATGAGATTAATAAAAAAAGAAGCTATTGAACAATTAAACCTCCAATCTACAGGCATGGAGTTTGCATCAGAGCTCATAATTAAATTTGCAAAAGCCAAAATGAAAATTAAAGAAATTCCTATATCTTTGCATAAAGATATAGAAGGCAGAACGCCACATCTAAACCCAATAAGAGATGGATTAAGGCATTTAAGATTAATATTGAAATCCTTGTTTATCTAACAGTTTCGATAAACGAATTTGACGGCACGCCTTATTACAGAATTATTTTGAATTTCGTTAATTTGTTGCAATGCCCATCTGCAAGCTTCAACATTTTGGTCTTTAGAAATATAGCCAGCCTTTTGGGCATTTCCCATGCTAGTCGTAACTATTTTGTCCATTTTTTCGATATTTTTATTGTCTAAAAAATGCTTGGGCAAACTGAAATAATCATAAACTCCGCCTGCATTATCATCAAGGGTCTTGTATAATTCTTGCAATGCCGTTTTAACATCAGAAAGTCTATACTCAAACCAGTTTATGACTTGGTCTTTGGTACCATGCTTATATATGTATGGTTCTAATATTCCGGGAGCAATTTTTACTTTTTTTGCAAACTCATTATTTGCAGGTATATATTGTGGAATACGGGTTTTTGCAACATTGTCGATTATATTGTCAATATAAGAACTAACATCTGTCGGATTAATACCGAGTTGGTCAGCTAAGAATTGTTGGTCTGCTTTTTTAATCAAAATATTCCTTACAGCACGATATTTAATCAAGGGACGCTTTTCCAATAAAGCTTTATATTCCCCTTTTGACATTACCAAACTTGGTAAGTGATATTTTTTAAATGATTCAATTCGTTGTTCTTCATTTAACTCTTGGGATTGAATTTGTTGAGCTTTTTGGACTTCACTTGTTTGAGAGAGGGTATATAGAGTTATAGGATCTATTTTCATAAAAAACCTTTTATCTTTTCAGATATTTAATACCACAATTTTTGCATCAAATAACATTATACAAATTTTGGCAAAAATAAAAAGACCCCAAAATAAGGAGTCTTGTATTTATAGAGTGAAAAACTCTCTCAACTCTGGACGCATAGAGCCTCAATTCCAGCTGTAAACCGAAGCCCTATGCTAACTTTTTCAAGAAGCTTTGTCATCTTTTTCTTTAGGTTTTTTTCTGACATCAACCTCTCCGTTTGTAATTTTATAGATAGTTTCAGGAGCTTCAGTTGCATAATCAACATATCTCGAATCATCAATATCACCACTGTCTAAAGCTTCTTGAACTTCATCAAAATATTTATTCATATATTGTAAACGGTTTTCGGGGTCTTCTTTAAACCATTGAATAAATGTTTTGTTTGTTTTTTCGCCGTTACAACCTGAATGCATTGCAATATAATTAGGAATAATGTCTTTACCGCCTAAATCTTGAGCAAGCATGTGGTCGGTATTTGTAAAAGAATGTAGCAAAAATCTTTCAGCTATTTCTTTGGAGCTTCTGGCCTTTCCTTTTGCATCAGGACCACTGTATTTTGCAATCCAAGCACATTCAGCTTCGCTTGAAGTTGGAAAGCCGTTAGCAATTTTCAACATTTGTTTTTTAACATTTCCATCTCTGATTTTCATATTAGCAACATCTTCAATAAAATCTTTTCTTTTGAAATGTTTTTTTGATTTTGTATTTTGAATTTTTTGTTGAGCTTGAGCCAAAGTAGCTTGTACATTGCCACGTTCATTTTTTGGTAAAGAAGTTGTAGCCGCCCACATTCTGTTCAATTTTTCCATTTGAATATTTTGCAATTCAGGAAGTTTTTCCGCTCTCAAATCTTTTATTATTCTATCGAGAGGTTTTTTGGGTTCTTTATCCGCAACTTTTTTAACCATATTAAAGACATTCGCCTCAACAGAAAGCATATAAGGTTCATACTCAGATACAATACCAATATAGTCTTGAGGTTTAGCTGCAGCCAATCTTTCTTTTAAAATTTCATACTCAGGTCTTGGTAGCATTGGCTTTCCACAAGAAGGACAAGTCAATTTGTCAATATTGCAGACCTCAAAAGCCCCCGGTCTTTCATAGCCTGCAGGTAAAACAGGTTGAACAAAAGACTGTTTTGGAGCCTGTTGTGATTTTTTTGTTTTGTTACCTGCAAAATAAGGAGCAAATGGAATAACACCATTTTCATTTTTGCCCCACAATGACATAGTAACATTAGACTTAATAGGGCTTGAAGTCTTTAATTGCGTACTTTGTTCTTTATTTTTCAAAGAAGAATTTAAGCCTGATAAACTGTACAAAGAAATGCTATTTACTTGCATACAAACCGTCTCTTTCACCATAACCCACTATACACACTGGGGAAACTCGAACACTCATAATACCAATTTTTTCTAGTAATCATATAAGTTATATAATAAAATTTTTTGCCAATTTGTGGCAATATAACATCGATATTGTTACATAAGTAGAAGTTAGTTTTGACACGGTCTTTATTTATAAGGGTTTAGCATTATCCGAAAATTTTATAAATGTAACAATTTTAAAATCAGGACTTGCTATCTTAAATTGATTGTATTTTTTAAGAAACGTAAAGTTGAATTTTTAACCCAAAAATTTATCAAATTTGTAATTTTTATAACCGATTACGTCTTTTTTAAAATAAAATTATTAAAATTTTTATAAAAAAACAAGTAAATTTGAATTTTTCACTTGATTTAAAGAAAACACACGAAACCTCCTCATGCAATTTAATTTGTGTTCCGACTTTAAATTGATATCATAAAATTGTATTTCCGGTGAAGGGGACATACAAATATTGAGGGATAATTGAAAAAGCAGTTATCATAAAGATTTAAACCTAAAATAATAATAGACTAGACGGCTTCTAATAGCCAATCGGGAAAAGGCTGAATGTTAGTAAATAATCAAATTCCAAAACAAAATTACGCAAATACTGTTAATGCTAAAAAACAAAATTTTAAAGGTTTAGCAGACGGACTTACTACGGTTTTGAGTGGAATGGAAGCTCAACCAATGCTAAAAGTATCGTTTGTCGACACAGTAGCTACAAATGTGCCAAGAACTGTCGTAGACCTTAAGACAGGCATTCCTGCTGCAATTGAAACAGCAAGACGTGAATTTTCAGGACTAATCGTAAATTGTCTAATCCCTAGCTTTTTTGTTTTAGGTGTTGCAAAATTAATAAATAAACCTATAATGCACAACTTTAAAAATGTTGATATGTCTAAATCTTGGGCAGATGAAAACACTATACAAAAATTAAGCTCCATATACAAAAGTGATGAAGTCGGCAAAGATACGCACAAGTTTGTCCGCAAAACTATAGAAAGCCTAGAAGGTTTCGACACAGACAAATTCCACAGCTTCGTTGAAGACGGCAGAGTCGACAAAAAAAATATTGATAAAGCCGTAGATATATTAACAAATACTATAACTAATACCAACGCTACAAAAAAAGAAACTAAAACAGCTATAGGAGAAGCTTATAAATTACTTATAGGCGAAACAAAATCTGCCGAAACTATAAGATTTGTCGGTGATAAAAAAGCTTTTTCCTCTAACCTTTCAGACTTATTGAGAGACCAAGTAGAATTAGGTAGAAAATTTTTAAATAAAAATGTTTCAGACAATATTGATGATTTTGCGAAATCAGCAAAGAAAATGATTAACACAAAAAGTTTAATCGGCTTAGGCATAATAATGCCGCTCGCAATGTCTATGCAATACATAAATAGAGCAATAACAAGACATAAATATAAACAAAAAGGTGCTCCTATATATAAAGATTTCGGCAAAGGCAAAAATACTCAAAAAGAAATGACCACTGCTGAAAAGAGTACATTCTTCATGGAAAAATGTGCAGCAGCCGGAGCAATGATAGGACTTGCAACATTATCAATGATGAAAAAACCAAGTTTAAAAATGCTTCAATTCAAAGGAATGTTTCCAACCCTTGACCAATGTAGATGGATAGCTACAGGCACATTCGCCAGCAGAATGTTTGCAGCTGAAGATAAAAACGAACTTAGAGAATCTACTGTTAGAGATTTAGCATCTTTTTCAGGTTTATATTTCCTTGGCGATTATGCAGAAAAAGCTGCGGCGACATTGATTGAAAAGAAAAAGCCCGATGTTCATATTATAAACAAACTTGTAGCTGATGACAAAACAAAAGCTCTCCCGAAACGTTTCTGGAATTGGGTTAAGAATTACAAATTGAAATCATTTGACGAAATAACAGATGTTACCTCAAAGAATATGCGTTCAGTTTCTCAACTTGCAGGCTTAGCATTTTCTATCGTTTCACTCGGAATAATTTTACCGAGATACAACAGAAGCGTAACCGAAAAAAAAGTTAAACGTGAAAAAGAAATGGAAGCAGCTAAACAACAAGCTTTAAAATTACAAAATGAAAAAATGCCAAACGCATTCAAAGGTTTTGACTTAAATGCAAGCATAACAAAAAACACAACTCCTGAAACAACAAAATAAACGTAAAATAAGAGACCAAAACACGAGAAATTAAAAAGAGGTAATCAAATTGATTACCTCTTATTTTATGTTGAATTTAAAGTCTTATGTCTTTCATCTCGACGAGATTGTCTTTGACTTTTTGAATCCATGCTTTAGCTTCAGGTGAAGCTGTTTCCCAGTTCACAGAGCACAAGCCTCTTTGCACCCATACAAGCTGTTTAAAGAAATCGTATTGTGAATTAGCAGCCTTCAATTTAGCTTCAAGATAGATATTTTGAGCATCGATTAACTGCGTAATAGGGGCCTTACCTTTCCAGTACATATCTTTAACTTGGAGATAATTTTCTTGAGCCGCAAACATAGCCTTGTAATTTTTTTCAATACTGAAATAAGCAGATATAGCTTTGTTTACAACGCCACGAATTTCTTCTTCCAATTGAATTTTTACTTCGTCCATATATCTATTAAGTTCTTTTTTCTCATTGTTAATTCTTGCGATTTCAGCAATTTTAGTACCGCCTTCAATCGGTTTCCACTGAGCAAAGATACCCAACCTTCCGTTTGTAGCATTAGCCGGAGGAAGAACAATAGACCTACCCATAACAGGTATAGGTATAGCCATCGGGCTTGAATATTCTCTACCAAATAAAGAGGTGTATTCAAGGGACAATTTAGCGTCAGGCAAAATAAATTTTTGATAATACATGCCTGCCTCATCATTTTTCATTTTGATGGCAGCTCTAAGCTTAGATAATTCAGGAGCAACAAAAATCGCCTCATCTACGAGCATTTGAGTAAAGTTTTCAAGAGCGACAGGAGTTCTCACATAATCTATTACATGTAAATCTTTAGTATAGAAAGCAGGGTCATCAGCTTTTAATTGAGAAAGGTCAAAATCAACATTTTGGGGATTATTCAATAGCTTGCTGATATTCAATTTTACGTTTTTATAATCAGCAGTCATTTCCAAAAGGTGTTGTTCGTTGATATTAAGTTGCGAAGCCCACCTTAGGGTTTCTTCTTTTCCGCAGAAGCCCATTTTTTCTCTTACTCTTGAAATTGCGAGATTTTCACGTGATTCTTTGACATAATCTTTTTGATTTTTTATTGCATTTTCAAGCATTAAAGTTTGTAAATACAAAAGGGCAACGTCAATTCCCATATTTTGCTCTGTGACGGTTTGTTCAGCTTTTTGGAAATCAAGCTTCTTTTTCTTGATTAATATATTTGTCACAAGAGCAGGTGAATAAATCATTTGGTCAAGACCGATTTTGAAAATACCGGTTTCTTCGGGAGTAGTAAGTTTTGCAGATTCAGCAAATTCATTATCATATTTTTGGTAGCCTAAAGTCATGTTCAAGGTTGGAAGATATTTTAAAGAAGCAGACCAGACAGAATTTTTAGCCGCCTTAACAAGCAATCTTTTTCTTTCGATATCTAAGTTTTGTTGTTCCAAAGTTGAAAAAACAGTACCCAAAGTATAAGTTTTATTTTTCTTTGTAGAAATCACCTCAGCATTATTCAACAATCTAAGATGAGGGATATAGCCTATTTTGTCAGCCGTATCCATATTTATAGCAAGGATATTATCTTCATAGAAATATAATTTTTCTGATTTATATCCTTCACCTTTCAAAACACCTTGGATATTGAAAGATGTAGCCTCAGCAAGTTTTTTATCCAAATCCAAAGACCCGGACCCCAACAACGCCCCGAGTTCGACATCTTCTTTACCAACAGAGGAGAATGTTTTAATTTTTTTATTTGCCAGATTGTCAAATAATTCTTTTCTTTGACTAACAGACAAATTATATAAAGGAGTAACAAAAACAGCATCGGTATCGGCAGGTATTTTAGCAAGAACGCCATCAACATTGTTGTTCACCGAAATAATATTATAATTTATATTTGTAGGTTTTAATTCATGCTCTAAAAACTTGTACCAATCTTTTTGAGTTTTGTAATAGCTTTCGTTAATCAAAATTGCGACTTTATTGTAATTGGTGAGTCTTTTAAACAGTTGTAATTTTTCACAAGCTTCATGGACAGGATTAAAAATATCCTTGCCAAATCCACGCAAACCATACTGGTCAATAGTAATAACGAATTTATTTTTATTTTTAAGTTCAGCATAATATTTGGAAGAAATATAGCCGAGCGAAATTACCATAACAGCATTTGAAGCCAAAGCTTTATCACTGACTTTTTTGACCCCTGATTCTGTCCAATCACCCGTATATATTAAGTTAGAAGGGAAAGTCGCTGTATAATCACAAGAAACCGACTTAGAAATAGTCGATTGAAATTGTTTAAGAACCTGTTGATTTTTATCAGAAGGTCCGTCAAAAACAAAAGCAAATGTAATTGGTCGTTTTTCAACATGGTGAACCGCACAAGTTTTAGCAACTTGGGCTGATTTAGTTTGGGTTGCGGCGATGACAGCCAGATTCATGCCTGAGTACAGCCATAACATCAACACACTCAAAATTGTCGTAAATAGTTTTTTCATCTCTCATACTCCAATGCAGATATACTCTTTTTCTAAAATAATTATCCGACAATTATATAGGAGGGCAAGATATTTCTATTCGATAGATAAAATAAGGGTTTTAGCGGTTTAAATTTCTTAACATTTCGTTTCGAATTAAAAATTGTATTTTTTACAATAAATATGGCAAAAAGAAAAGTTTTTTCAGATTTACTAGCAAAAAAATAATAGTTTGGGTTTTAATACATTGGTGGCAAATTTTAGAAACCAACAACGACACCAAATTGTAACGAGTGAGTAAGTTAATAATTGACCGGTATAAATTTAGACCATAAGATTAGTTGTCTAAATGAAACAAAAACTGTATAATTGTTTAAATTAAACACGTAAAAGTAAACTTGAAAGAGAGTAAAAAAGTGGTAGACAATCGCTCTGCGAGCGTATTCGGAATAGGAAGCAGCCTCACCTTCAAAAGTGGGGACATCTCAGGTACCGCTGCCAAAATGTCTGATGAAAAAATGGGACAAGGCACCGAATATTTTGCTATGGAACAAGGCGAAGAAGACAACAATTTCAATAAAAACGCATATACAGATAGAAGTGCCCAACTAAGAGCCACTCTCAACTCTCTTGCTATGATGAATGTTGCAAATGTTTTAAAAGACAATTCGCCTCAAAAAATTCTTGAAGAAAAAAAGAAAAAAGAAGAAAAAAACGCTAAAAGTAAGCACCGCAAAGAACCGCACCCTGATTTTGAATAAATAGAAATTTCCATTTTTGCTGATTCATTGCAAAATTTTCAATCATAAAGTAAAATAGCTCCATAGACATTATGTCAAGAAGGAGAATTTTATGAATAAATTGATATGCAAATTTTTTGTATTATTAGGACTGCTTGTTATTGGAACAACGCAAGCCTTTGCAGCAGAATACACCGACCTCAATAAAGACCATTGGGCGTATAAGCAAATTGAGGCTTTGTCTGAACAAGGCGTTGTAGTGGGGTATCCTGATAAATCTTTTCACCCCGATGAAAATGTAACGAGAGCAGAGTTTGCCACTATGGTTATTAAGGCAGTAGGACAAGAAAATGCCGATTTGAAGGAAATAATCAACTTTGATGATATCAACACTGACTTTTGGGCTTGGAACATGATACAAAGAGCAGTAAGATTTGATATTATTAAGCGTTCTCCTGACAATTGTTTTCATCCAGAAGCTGATGTAACAAGAGCTCAAGCTATGGCTTTTGTAACAAATGCCCTCGAGACAGGCAATATTACAGAAGAACAAGCAAAAATGACTTTGGCTAAAACATATAAAGACTACAAAACAACTCCGGACTGGGTCATTATTATAGCAGGTAAAGCAGAAATTTTAGGCGTTATAGCAAAAGTCCCCGGGCAAGAAAATATTTTGGCAGCAGAAAGACCTGCAACAAGAGCAGAACTAGCTGTTTTCTTATATAACTTGAGAGAGCAGGTACAAATTAACGCGAATAAAAAATTAAGAGAAGCAATGAAACCAAAATCCGCTGAAGGCATAATAATTGAAAACGCAATAGTTGAAGGAAATATAGGGACAATTCCCGCAGGCACAATTCTTCCTGTGATTATGTCTAATTCCGTTTCTTCTCAAAAATCAAAACTTGCAGAAGTATTTGTTACAAAAACTCCAAAGAACTTTGTAACAAAAGAAAAATATCTTTTGATTGTAGAAGATAGCCCCATCGCCGGACAAGTATTAGACGTAAAGGTCGGCAGATATTTTATTCGCAACGGGAAAATAATTCTTGAAACAAAATCTATCAAAACACCGACTAATCAAGTCGCAAACTTTAGAGCCTTGGCTAATACGGATTTGGTTTATAAAAACTTTTGGCAAAAATTCTTGCATACAGTTTTCAAAGGTGCGAAAGTTAATATAGAAAAAGGTAAAGTCGTGGATATTCAACTTCTTCAACCAATAAAAGTAAATATGTCTACCGGCATTATTATCGAAGATAAAAAATAAATATTTTAACTAATAACTTTATATTTCAAGGCGGATTTTGTAAATTTGATTTACGAAATCCGCTTTTTTATGTCTACATTAAGAAAACTTAATACTTTTTTCACAATAATTAAAACTGAACAAACTCACTCATAACATAAGAATACACAAAAAGGTGATTTATCAAAATTAAAATCACTAGCAAAAAAACCAAAAAAAATGCATTATAACTTAATAATCGGTTTCTAAAATAAAATTTTAAAATGTGGAATAAACAATAAGATTGAAGAGGTTGTGTGTTATGCAAATAGGAAGTTCTGTTGTAGGAGTTAGAGGTGGATTTTACCCTGAAATTAAGAAAGCAAACGGCTTTATAAGTCCAATGATAGCCCCGATGCAAACTGATAGTTTTCAGTTATCGAAAAGTGCACTTGCCCCCGTTATTAGAACTGAACGCAAGGGTAACGCATTAAGAATTGCATTCAGCGGAAATTTGCAAAACCCGATAAGAGAAGAAAAGCCCTCTATACAAATGAAAGTAAGAGGCGTTTCTGCACACCAAAAAGGCAGTTTAGGAGCATCAGGTTTTGCTAAAGATGCAAATGTAATCAAATTGGCTCAAAGCGACTGGAAAGAAGGTCGCGAATTGAGATACAGAACAGCCCAAATTAACGGTAAAAATATAATAGAACTTTCAGACCCGTCATTTGGACCAATCGGGAGAGTCCCTGATGAACTCACTGACCCGTTGTTAAAATTGATTGGAAGTGGCAAAAAAGGCAAGAACAAAGGAAACCAAGACTTCAAATTTGTACTTTCTAACGTGATTGCAGGAAACTCAAAAGGAGCTCCGACAATAGGCGTTAGAGTAAACCTCCAATACACAGGAAATGACCCTTATAAAAAAGTTGACGCACAAAAAACTTTTGACAAAATGCTTAACTCCAAAGACAAAAGAATCAGCGATTCTGTAATGCTTTACCAACCGAAAGTATCACCAACGGAGGTTTTGGAAAGAATTTTCGATGTAGAAAAAGCATCAAACGGTCCTAAAGCGAAATTGGAAATCAACAACGCTATAACCCAAATTTCAAAAGAAATAAACAATCCAAAAAATAAAAACATATTGCTACTCGGGCACTGCAAACCTGATGGCGACACTTTAGGTTGCGTAATCGGAATGCAAACAGCAATCCAAGGAGCATATCCTGATAAGCATATAGATTGTGCCGTAGATGACAAAATCCCAGGGCTTTTCAGAGATAAAATGCCGGGAATTGAAAGCGTAAAACGCCCCTACAATCCTGATAGAATTGAAATGGTTGAAAAGAATATTGAAACTTTAAAAGCCAAAGAACAAACAAAAAGTACAGAATCTCAAATTAAAATATTTGAAAAAGAACTAGAGGATTTAAAAAATCCCGACAAACTTTTTGACCCAAATCCATTAGAAGGAAAAGACAAGAAAAAATATGACTTAGTAATGATAATGGATGTCCCGACTCCAAAACGTTTCACAAGTGCTTTCAAAGATTACATTGAAGATGCAAATAACGTAATCTACATCGACCACCACCCTCATAGAATCAATGAATGGAACGATGCAAAAGATGAAACAGGCGTTGACATGAACCAAATTCATGAAAATAATCTTGCACTCGTATGCGACTCAGTACCTGCCGCAACACAACTTGTTACAATAATAGCAGATAGAGCAGGTATCCTAGGAAAAACAATGCAAGACAGCCTTGATAATGCAAAAAAATTCGTAGCAAGCGTAATAACAGGCACTTCAACAGACACCGGCTCTTTCACAAGAACCGCAAACCTATTGCCTGAACACATGAAAGTCCCGGTCAATCAAAGACCGAACTTCCTACCTGAAGGGATGTCTAAATGGTTAATTGACGAACTTGAAACAAATTCAAAAGGTCAAATCAATAAAAAATGGCTCAGAGATAACATCACCTATGATGTACCGGACAAGGTCTTGAGCAATATACAAGAAGATGGGAAGCTATCTCCTCGTGACAAAATGCTAACCTACGCACTTGATAGCAAAGAAGTCAACGAAGACTTGGGCGTCGGTTTTATTTCCATTGACTATCCGCAAATGTATGAAATATGGAATGACTCTTTGTCCCAAGACCCTGATATGACACTCTTGGATGTCCAAAACGGCTTTAAATATTCAGAAGTTATGAGTGCTTTAAAAGCAGACCCTGAAAAAGTTGCCAACCCCAAAATAGGAAATAACGGAGGTAAATCAGCTTCTTTAGCAGACAGAGCAAAAGAAATTTATGACTCACCTTATGCTGACGACAAAATCGCAATTTTATTAATTCAAGATAAAAAAGAAGGCTATATTACAGAAAATTCTGAAATTGCAACCCAAAACGGATTGAGATTATCTCTACGTTCAGGAGGTGCCAGCAATCACGCAGAACTTTTGGCAAGTCTTTTCGGCGGTGGCGGTCACGGCGGTGCAGCAGGTGGCAGGGTTGATTTACCAAATGTCGAACTTGATACTCCTCTTTGCGTAAAAATAGATGGAGAAATTGAAAACGACCACAAAAAAGTTTATGAAGAATTAAAGAAAAACTACGATATTCTTCACGACTCAAGCCTTACACCTGAAGAACAAAAAAACAAGACAAAAGATATCAAAGTTGCTCTTGCAAAAGATGAAAACGGTCAAAGCACAAAAGAACTTTTAACGGAAATGGTAGGTTTCATAAGACAAGAAGAAGAAGCTGAAGAACCTAAAATGCCGAACAAAAAAAGAGCATAAAAATAAGAAAAAAGAGCTTTTAAAGCTCTTTTTTTTCAACTTGATTATGGTCAATCCCGAGTTCATCTAAGGTCTTCAAAAAGTGCTCAGCAGCAGCTTTTTGAATTTCAGGAGGCACAACCCTTAACAACTCAACAGTTTTAGATATGACAGGGTCTTTGTCATACCAACGATTACCGTTGACAGGCTTTACCATTTCATAAAATCTATCAATTGTTTCTTTAGAAACTTTTTCCTCAATTTTAGCAAGGAAAACTTCCGCCTGAGCTTTTAATTCATCCTGATAATTTTTCAAAAGGTCAATAACTTGAATTAAAACAGGATCATGGTCATACCAACGTTTATACTTGGGACTCATTCATATTTCCTTTTACTTGTTGAGTTAATGTAGTTTGAGATTCTTTTTCGGTATATCTTTCAATATCAGCACCCAAAGCTTTGAGTTTCGGAACCAAAAGCTCATAGCCTCTGTCGATATGGTGAAGATTTTCGATATTACTACAGCCTTCAGCCATTAGAGCTGCAATAACCAAAGAAGCCCCGGCTCTTAAATCACTGGCTTTAAGATTTGCACCTGTAAGTTTTTTCACACCTTTAACCAAAGCATGATTTCTTTCTTGATGGATATCAGCACCCATTTTACGCAATTCAGGAACCTGCATAAATCTGTTTTCGTAAAGGCTTTCGGTAATAATACTTACGCCGTTAGCTGTTGATAGCATCGCCATAGCAAGAGATTGCAAGTCTGTAGGAAACCCCGGATATGGTTGAGTGACAACATTAATCGCATTTAATTTAGATTTACAACAAACTTCGATAGCAGTTGGCTCGATAAGTTTTATAGACGCACCCATTTTAATCAATTTTGAATTAAAGAAAGTCAAATGATTAGGGAAAACGTTTCTGATTATACCTTTGCCCTTTGTGGCAATAATAGCGGACATATAAGTGCCGGCTTCAATTCTATCTGGAATAGTTGTGTATTCAATAGGGTGCAAATCATTAATTTTGACACCGTTTATAACGATTTCAGAAGTTCCAGCACCTGAAACATCAGCTCCCATTGTGTTTAAGAAATTAGCGAGGTCAATAATTTCGGGTTCTTGGGCTGCATTTTGAATTCTGGTTGAACCTTCTGCTAAAACAGCAGCGAGCATTAAATTTTCAGTAGCACCGACAGACGGAATATCCAAATAAATATCCGTGCCAACTAAACGTGAAGCTTTTGCGTGAACGTATCCGTTTTCGATTTTAATTTTAGCACCAAGAGCTTCCAAGCCTTTGATATGGAAATCGACTCGTCTTTCGCCGATAGCACAGCCACCGGGGAGAGCAACAATAGCTTCTTTACATCTTGTAACTAAAGCACCTAAGACTATAAAGGAAGCCCGCATTTGGCTTACGAGTTCATATTTTGCGGTAATATTTGTAATATCAGAAGCATCAATGGTAACGGATTTAGATTCCTTATCATAGCTCGTTTTAGCTCCGAGTTGTTCAATGACGTTGAGCATGATAGTGACATCAGTAAGCTCGGGAACGTTGTAAATTTTACTTTCGCCTTTAGCTAAAAGAGCAGCCGCCATCAATTTAAGGACCGCATTTTTTGCTCCACTTATAGAAACTTCACCTTTGAGCGGAATACCGCCTTTTATTTTCAGCTTTTCAGCCAAGTTATGCCTCCGAGAGTATTAACATAAATTCTCTATTACTATAATAATATAACTAACAAAGTTGCACGTAAATAGTTTAATTAATGTAAAGTAAACATAAAGTTTATAAATTCTCAGTATCGGTATAATACTTGAGTTTGAGGTTTGGGTTAGTTTTTATCATCAAATCGGGTTGTTTGGGTTCTTCGACTTGAGGCATGTCGTCAAAATTCATAAGTTTTTGAATTTGAGCAGCTTGTTTTTCTTCTTTTATTTCTTGTCGAGTTTTCTTTTGGACAGTTTTTTCTGATTTTTTAGTTTTTTGAACAGCAGGAACAACTTCTGTTTCAACAGACATATTGTTTACAGGCTCAATGTTGCTATCTATAGTTTGAGGAACAATTTGAACTGGAGCATTATTTTCAAAACGTTTCTTAAAATGCTTGTAATTTTGTTTAACATATTTTGTCTTAACAAGTGATTGGTCTTTTGGTGGTTGGTATAGAGATGGCTTAATTTTGACCCTGTAATTAACTTCTTGAACGAAAGTTCTATCCTCAGGATGTTCTTCAGGAATAAGAGTAGCTTCAACAACGGCGGCTAAATCTTTTGTAAATTTTATTGAAAAATTTTTCATTCGATTAAGCTGATTTTGAGCAGGGGCAAAAGAAGGCATAGCCAAATCCATATTTTTGCTAGACAAGATTTTGACATAATTTTTATCAAGGATAATCAACTCTTTATCAGGGTCAATCAATGTAACCTGAGTAACTACACGGTAGCTTGGATTTATAGAATTTTCACCCGCAATTGGTATTTTATTCCAAAAAGTTTCTTTTAAAAACTCCGTTTCGACGTCAAGCCCACTGGAAATGAGCATAATATAATCAGACTCTAAACGACTTGAAATTCGGCGTAAAATATTATAATTGATATTATAAGTATATTGATATTCCTTTGCAAAACGCAAAATGTCTTGATGAATATCTTTTTTTTGAGCATTATTTATGGAGTTAGAAACAGGAAGAGCTCTCAAATTAGCGTTGTAATTCAAGCGGTTAGCGAGGTCTTGGGAAATCAAATTTGACAATTCAGGGTAGATAATATAATTTGTAGACACAGGTTTTAAGTTATCACTTAAAATAGCGATAACTTCTTTTGAATACGCATACTGAACGCTCAAAATTATCCCGAAGAATAAAGGTAAAAACTTTTTAAAAAATGAATTCATTAAAATATTTAATCTGCTGTTTGTAGTTATTCCACGCTACTATTATCTAGGATAAGGGGTTTCTTTTTATCCTATATATAATTGATTTTTTATTTAAGAAAAGTAGGATAATATAAAGACGAATTAAAGTGAGGGGAATATTCAATGATAACAAACGACGAGATGATAAAGCTCGCACTCGAAGCCTCAAAAAATGCTTACGTGCCGTATTCAAAATTTCACGTGGGAGCTTGTGCTGTCTACGAAAGCGGTAATGTATATCAAGGTTGCAATGTAGAAAATGCAAGCTATGGACTAACCTTGTGTGCAGAACGTAACACGATTTCAAGTGCTATTGCAGCAGGCGAAAAAACAAAACTTTTAAAAATAGCTATCGCCTCCCCTGATACAAAATTATGCTGGCCATGCGGAGCTTGCCTGCAATGGATATATGAGTTTGAAGACGGTCAACACACAAAAGTTTTGTTAGAAAAAGAAGATTCTTCATCAATTCAATACTGCATAAACGAATTATTACCACATATTTTTCAATTAAAAAAATAGCCTATGTTATGAGCTTGACGTATATGATATAATTATAATAGAGAGACTCAGAGCTAAAGAGAGGATTTAGCATTGTTCGATAACGAGATAAATTTTGAACAAATAAAAGAATGGTTGCTTAAATATCGTGAAACAGACGATGTAAAAACAAAAAAGCAACTGCAAAATGTTATCGCAATGGCTGCTATGCCCCTTGTAAAAAGGATTTCAAGAGGATTGGCAAGGCGTAATACTGACCCTGTCGAAGATATTATTCAAGTCGGTAGCGTCGGGCTTATTAAAGCTATTAAATTTTACAATCCGGAGGTAAGCCAAAACTTCAAAACCTACGCAACGTATCTCATCACAGGCGAAATAAGACATTATTTGAGAGATAAAGCGTCTATGATTAAAGCTCCGAGAGAAATCCACGAGCTTGCTTATCGTGTAAACCAACTTATTGCAAAGATGAAAGACTCCTCGGGCAACATTCCGTCAGAACTTCAACTTGCAACTGAACTCGATACGCCGGTTCAAAAGATTAAAGAAGTTATTGACGTTGAAAGAAGAAAAAAAACTATCTCTTTAGACCAAATGGTTTCTGTTGGGGATGAAGATTACCAAGCTTTGGGCGACAAAATTGCTGATGATAATTACCAAAACTTGGCTTCCTTCCAAGAAAATAAGATTTTAATCACAGATGCAATAGAAATGCTCGACCCAAAACTTCAAGAAGTAATAACAATGAATTATTTTGACGACATGAGTCAAACACAAATTGCAGCGAAATTAGGAATTTCGCAAATGCAAGTCTCAAGAAGAATAAGGAAAGCTCTAAATCAACTTTTCCATATTATTTCTGATGCAAAAGGTCAAAAGGAATAGATACAAATATGTTTTGGGCAATATATCTTACAGTTTTTGTGTTAGCGATTGGACTATGTATCGGGAGTTTTTTAAACGTTGTGGTTTTAAGAGCTTTTTCGGGTGAATCCATTGTGCTTCCACCGTCAAAATGCCCACAATGCCACAATAAATTAAAATGGTACGACAACATACCAGTACTTTCGTACTTGATTTTAGGTGGCAAATGCAGATTTTGCCATAAACACATAAGCAAACAATATCCGATTGTAGAACTCACAACAGCAATTATTTTTTGGATAATATTTTACCGCTTCGGCTTAACACTTTTGACCCCTTTTGTATGGATTATCGCTTCTCTAGGGATAGTTATTGCCGTAAGCGACATCAAAGAGCGTGTGGTATTTGACGTACATACCATATCTTTTATAGTGATATCATTGCTTTTCAGTCTTTATACCCACAATATAATTCAGGGATTGTGCGGAATGGCTCTCGGAGCTTTTGTGATGGAACTTTTAGCAAGAATTGGGCTTCTACTTGTTAAAAAACGTGCTTTCGGAGAAGGCGATACGTTTATCGCAGCAGGCTTAGGAGCTTTATTCGGAGCCAAAGGCATTATACTCGTACTAGCAATGAGCCTTGTTTTGCAAGCACTTACAATACTTCCTTCCTTTATAAAAAGAATGTGGAACAACGACGAAAAACCTGTAGCTTTGGGGCTTGTCGCATTTTTCGTTGCTGTCATAGCTTATAAATATATTGAATATAACACTTTATTACCGATATTAGTGCAATCTGCGTTATTATTGATAGTTTTAGTCCTTGGTGTGTACCTGTGTTTTGCAACAGTAAAAATAACAAAAACCAGCCAAAATTTAACATATTTACCCTTTGGACCTGCTTTATTAATATCAGGCTTTTTGTTTTTAATCTGGCAAAACCAAATTATGCACTGGGTTTCAGCCATATTGTAAAATTATAAAGGAACTACCTATTGCCATTTAAAACGTTTCATGTATAATAATTACAGGATAGTAGTTAATTATAGGATTTGACACTGCTCATTACGAGCTCAATTAATTACGTGTTAAGAAAGAATTTATGAGTGTCTGCAATTTCAATTATAAATACCTAAAAGACAATGCGACTCCCGGAAGCTGGAGACGTGGATATGAATATCATCAAAAAGCCCAAGTGCAAGATATTGAGCTTGTCAGAAATGTCCTTAAAGCAAAAGTTAAGGGAAATTTCAAATCATTTTATGAAACAGAATTGAACTTCAAAAAGGGCTCTGTTGAACCAAAATGCTCATGCCCGTTGAAAGAAAAATGGTGTAAACACGCAATAGCAGTAGGATTAAAAGCTATTGAAGAACATACTTATGAAGAGTTTTTAAGCAGAAGATTTAAAGTTGAACCGGATTATTCCGATGAGATAACTCCAAATGCAGAAAATCCACAAGGTGGCTATACTTTCCACTTCAACCCAAAGCGAAGACAAAACTTCTTCTCAATCTTAGTGATGGACAGAAGCACAGGGAAAGTCATAAGGGACTTGGAAGCTGTTTTAAAACTTGTAATTGCAGCACAAAAAGCAGACCCTAATTTTGAACTAAATTCCTCTCAAAAAGTAGAACTCGCCCTTTTCCAAATGTTGCTAAAAAATTCAAGACTTGATAAAAAAGCCGGCTGGTATGACGTCCCTATAGCTAAATTTGACGGGTTTTTCCAGCTTTTATCAAAAGCTGATGAAGTAATCGATGGAAAAACAAAAAGACGCATAGTTTTTACTAACGACGAATGGCACCTGACACTATCTGTCAATTTTTCTATGGTTGGAAATGTGTTGCTTGCTCTGTACTGGAAACGCCCTGATAAAGACGACTTATTGCCTTTCGAGGAGGTAAGATATTTTTCTCGCCAACTAAAATGGGGACGATATAAAAATATAATTTTCCCGACAAATATAGCAATTTCAGCACTTCCTCAAAACCTTATCAAATCAACATTTACAGATATAAAAGATGCGGACGGAGCAAAGTTCTTATACGAAGAATTGCCAAAACTAAGACAAATGATGGACTGCGAAGTCGCACCTGTAATTGACAAATTAACCTTAGAGCAAAAACCTCCTCTGAATATTGTCACCATGGGACTCGACTATGATGGAGCTTTAAAAGCCTCTCTAGAGTTTGACTACGACGGAACCAGAGTACCTTATTCAAAATCGGCATCAAAAAGCCCTTACGTCACAATTAAGAAGCCAAAAGAAGATTTGCTGTACTGGGTTAGAAGAAATATTAACCACGAAGAAGAAACTTACAGAATGCTTCTTGCGTGCAAGTTTGCCCCAATGCAAACAAATAACCTCGCCCTTGAAAAAGAAAACGCAATCGATTTTTATAACTATTATCTAAAACAAGCAGGAGAGGGCTGGAAATTTGAAGAAAAAGACGATATGTCTTTCTTCAAACTTGCAGAACAGCCATTTGAATTGTGTGCAGATATTGATTTTGCAACCAATACTACAGACAGCTTTGAAATGTCATTATACGGAAAAGTCGGCGAAGATATTATGCCGTTTGATGACGTTCATTCATTGATTTTAGAGGGAAATAAATACATAAGAGTCAAAAATGAAGGTTTTGCAGCACTACCTGACCAAGACTTCTTCTCACTTATGAAATCATTTAATACATTTGACGTTTATAGAAACGATGAAAATAAATTCATAGTAAAAACTTATCGTGCAGGCTTGATTTCAGAAATGCAAAACCAAGGCATGAAATTAAAAATGAGCCGTAAATTTAATAAGTTTTGGAAACAAATTTCAACATTCTCAACAATGGATAACGCTACACTTCCCAAGGGCGTGCATGCTGAATTCAGAGAATATCAAGCTAAAGGTTTCAGCTGGCTATGGTTCTTATATCAATATGGTTTAAACGGCATTTTGGCTGACGATATGGGGCTAGGTAAAACGCTTCAAGCGTTAGCATTAATTCAAAAGGCAAAAGAAAAAAATAAACAAGCACCAAACCTTGTTGTTTGCCCGACATCTGTCGTGTTCAACTGGGAGTCAGAAATTCAAAAATTTGCTCCAAATTTGAAATGTTTAACACTTACAGGTCCTGACAGAAAAGAACTTTTCAAAAAAATACCTAAACACGATGTTATTATAACAAGCTATGCCCTTGTTAGACGTGACATTGAGTGTCTTAAAAAATACGATTTCAGATACGTAATTCTTGATGAATCACAAAATATAAAAAATGCTGAATCAATTACAGCTCAAAGCGTAAAACAATTAAATTGCCAACACAAATTGGCACTATCAGGTACTCCTATTGAAAACCGATTGGAAGAATTATGGTCAATATTTGACTTCTTAATGCCCGGATTTTTGTTTAATCAATCAGATTTTAATTACCGATACGTAAACCCGATTGTAGAACGTCAAGATAAAGCAGTTGAAAAACGACTAAAATCACAAATTTATCCGTTCATTTTAAGACGTATGAAAAGAGATGTCGCAAAAGACTTGCCGGATAAAGTTGAAAATATTGCCTATTGCGAACTTACACCGGAGCAAAAAGACTTTTACCTTGATGTCCTCGACAGTACCAAGGAAGAATTATTTAAATCAATCGAACAAAACGGACTTGAGAAAAACAGGCTTTCAATATTCTCAGCTCTACTCAGATTACGTCAAATTTGTTGTCACCCTCAATTATATGACAAGGAAAATCTCAAAGGCATTAAAGAATCAGGAAAATTTGAATATCTTAAAGGCATGCTGGAAGAAATTATATCCGAAGGACACAGGGTTCTTTTATTCAGCCAGTTTGTAGATATGCTTGATTTGGTTAAAGAATGGCTGATAAAATCAGGAATTAAGCACGAATACTTGACAGGTAAAACGAAAAACAGACAAGAGGTTGTCGAAAGATTTAATGAAGATGACAGTATTCCTATCTTCTTAATCAGCTTAAAAGCAGGCGGAACAGGCTTGAACTTAACAGGTGCAGACTATGTAATCCACTACGACCCATGGTGGAACCCTGCAGTTGAAGATCAAGCAACAGACAGAGCTTACCGTATCGGACAAACCAAAAAAGTATTTGTTTACAGACTAATAACAAAAGGAACTGTCGAAGAAAAAATCCAAAAGCTAAAACAAAGAAAGCGTAATCTTGTAGACTCTGTAATTTCTGTAGATAGAAATATCGGCAAAACACTCACATACGCTGACTTGCAAGATATTTTCTCTATTGATTAATATTTATTTGTATAAAAAAACGGCACTTTTTCGAGTGCCGTTTTCGATTGCTTATGAAAAATTTTAAGCTTTTTCTTCTGTTTTTGAAGCTTCTTTAGGAGCTTCGTCGTCTTTACCTTCGACCTTAGCTCTAACTCTAGCTTCAACTTCTGCTAAAATTTCAGGATTTGCAGCCAAGAAATCTCTAGCCTTTTCTCTGCCTTGTCCCATTTTTTCATCATTATAACTGAACCAAGCACCTGCTTTTTTGACAATATTAAAATTAACAGCCATATCAAGGATACAGCCCAATTTTGAAATACCTTTTCCGTAGATTATATCAAATTCCGCAATTCTAAATGGAGGTGCAACCTTGTTTTTAACGACTTTGACTCTTATATGGTTACCATATTCTGTGCCATCTTCTTTTAGGACTTCTGCTTTTCTAATATCAAGACGAACACTTGCGTAATATTTCAATGCATTTCCACCAGTAGTTGTTTCAGGATTTCCATACATTACACCGATTTTTTGACGCAATTGATTGATAAACACAACAGTTGTATTTGTTTTATTTACAATACCTGTCAATTTTCTTAAAGCTTTAGACATCAAACGAGCTTGAAGCCCCATTTGTTTATCTTCCATAGCTCCTTCGATTTCATCTTTAGGAACCAATGCCGCAACAGAGTCAACAACGATAATATCAACAGCAGATGAACGAACCAATTCTTCAGCTATTTCAAGAGCTTGTTCACCTGTATCTGGTTGAGAAATCAAAAGTTCATCAACATTTACACCCAAATTATGAGCATATTCAGGGTCAAGAGCATGTTCTGCGTCGATAAAAGCTGCAATTCCGCCTTTTTTTTGACATTCTGCAACAATATGTTGAGCCAAAGTAGTTTTACCGCTACTTTCAGGCCCGTAAATTTCTATAATTCTGCCTCTTGGGACACCGCCTATTCCAAGAGCAATGTCCAAAGACAAAGCTCCTGTAGGAATCGCTTCTACTGATACGGCTGTTTTGTCACCCAGACGCATTATTGAGCCTTTTCCAAAATCTTTTTCGATTTTTTCAATGGCTAATTTTAATGCTTTATTTTTTTCATCCGCTGTATTTACGGGCTCTTTTTCTTTTACTGCCATATAACACCTTCCTTAACAATCATATTATCTTAGTTTAATATTATAAAGTTAATAACATGGCAGGGCAAAGATTTTATATTTTGTAATTAATTGCTATTTTTGGAGCAAAGGACATAAACAGGGTTGTAAGTAAGAGAAAAGCCTAGAGGGGTAGAATTCAATTTTGCGTATTGATTTTGGAATTTTTTCAACTCTGAAATAGACATTGGCGACTCAGAAGTTGCATTTACACCTGTTTTTTTAATATGTTTTAAAACATCTTTAACAGTTGGAAAATACAAAACTTTTTCTCTTTCATAAATAATTTCTACTTTGAAATATTTTTGAAGCAAAGCCTCCAACTCCGACATACTTTTGTATTCTAAAACATTACCACCTGCTGTTTTTACCTCTTGGTAATTTTTCAAGCCAAAAGTCGAAAAAGCAAAAACGCCTTTATCATTTAAACATCTTTTTATCTTTGCAAAAAGACCGTCAAAATCACACATCCATTGGAGAACAGCGTTAGACACAACCGCATCGTAGCTCCCGGTAAGGTTTAGAGCCTCAATATCACCTTGGAGAAAGTCAAATGAAGGATTAATTTTTTGCAAAAAACACTCGCAACCAGCTATATCATTAGCAGTATAGGATTTCAGGCAGAATTTTTCATTTATTTTTTTGGTCAAAAAGCCAGTCCCCATGCCTATTTCAAAGACTGAGGAGATTTCCTTATCTGACAAAAGTTCTGCGAGCTCATCTGCCATAAGCTTTTGAACCAGTGCATTCTTATCGTAACTTTTAAAGTTTTTCGAAAAACTATTCTTAATTAAATCTTTAATTATCATTGCTTGATTATCTCATAAAACGAGTTGAATTTGTATAAACAAAAGTGCCCCGACTCAACACTAACAGCCTTGTTACCCCAATAAGCAGACTGACTTGCCGTTGGGAATATTTTATCATTAAGAGGCACAATAGCTTTATCAAAAGCAAAGTCATAATATTTAGAGCTTTTAGCATATTCTTTGATTTTAGAAAGCTCTATTTTTGCACTTTCTGCGGTTCTAAAAGGAAGATTTACATAATATTTCCGATAATCTTCCGGTAAATCGAACATTTTTTCATTAAATTTTTTCAAACTCACATCTGAAACTGACTCCAATGTTAAGTCAAAAATTCTTGGATTTATGCCATATTTTTTATCAATAGGGAAACGTGTCCCTGAAACAGCGACTGAATAATCAAAAGGAGGAAGTTCATCCTCAACAAGTCCTGCAATAAAAACCCCATAAGAAAAAGCTACAAGATAATTTTTCTCGTAAATAGAAAAATCAATATTGAAATCCATTTTTAAATCTAAATTTGAATAATCATAAATGAATAAAAAATCCGTTTCCTTAGTTGTCAAAGGCAAAAAAGGAGCTTCGTCCATTCCCCAACCACATAAAACAACAATCAATTTCTTAGAATTATTACTTATAAAATATGTTTGCATAAATTATCCTTTTCAACTTCGTTTATTATAACAAAATGGTGACTGTTGAGAAAGTCACCATTAAAATTATAATGATTTTACAAGCTATTTTATAGCTTTTTCAATTCTATGTTTAATTCTGTCTTTGCCAACGATTTCGAAAGTTGCAACCATATCAGCACCGTGGGTTCTACCTGTAGTAGCAGCTCTAAGAGCCCACATTGTTTGCTTTGGCTTAATTCCGTGTTGTTCTTTGAAATAGGCTCTAAAGTCAGCTAATTGTTCATGAAGTTTTTCAGAATCATCAAATGCCCATTCATCAACTCTATTCATTGCTTCTTTCAAAACATTTTGAGAAAGTTCTGTATCCAAAACCTCTATTTGAACTTTTTCTTCTACTTCAACATCCTTTCCAAAGAAATATTTAACGTCATCTGTCAAATCAGAAAGAATTGTAATAGGCTCACGAGTAATTTCTATGACTTTTTCAAGTTGTTCTTCTGTTAATGTAGTCAAGTCATAGCAAGCAAGATAGGGTTTTGCCATTTCTGTAAGCTTTTTAATCTCCATTTTTTTAATATATTGACCGTTCATCCAGTTCAATTTTTCATATTCAAAAATTGAATTAGAAGAAGATATTTCATTGATTCTAAAATCATTTGCGATTTCATCGACAGATTTAATTTCTTCACCGTCTGATGGTGCCCAACCGAGAAGTGCAACAAAGTTAATCAAAGCATCTGTCAAATAACCTTTTTCTACAAATTCACTTACGGCAGTAGCACCGTGGCGTTTTGAAAGTTTGCTTCTATCCGGAGCAAGAATCATACCAAGATGACCAAATTCAGGAACTTCTGCCCCCAAAGCTTCATATATCAAGATTTGTTTGAAAGTATTTGAAATATGGTCTTCACCACGAATAATATGAGAAATTTTCATCAACATATCATCTATAACAACGGCAAAGTTGTATGTCGGAGAACCGTTTGATTTCATAATTACAAAGTCGCCGATTAAAGAAGTATCTTGGTGCAAATGACCTTTAACCATATCTTCAAAAGTCAACATATTGGTATCATGAAAAGCTTTTTGGGCTTTTTCAATGGAAAATCTTATCGCAGGTTTTCTGCCTTCTGCTCTCAATTTATTTTTTTCTTCTTCTGTCAAATTCTCACATTTTTTTGAATAAACATAAGGTTTTTTATTTTTTGTTGCTTCTTCTTTTTCAGCCTGCAATTCCTCAGGAGTGCAGAAACATTCGTAAGCAAAGCCGTTATCCAAAAGTTTTTTGATATATTTAGGGTAAATATCAAATCTTTCAGATTGAGTATAAGGACCGTATTCACCACCAATATCAGGACCTTCATCCCAATTCAAGCCTAATGCCTTCAAGCTATCAAAAATATTATCAATATATGCTTGGCTTGTTCTTTCAGCGTCAGTATCTTCAATTCTCAAAACGAAAGTGCCGCCCATTTTTTTTGCAAATAAATAGTTGAACAATGCAGTTCTTGCAGTACCTATATGCAAATTTCCACTCGGTGAGGGGGCAATTCTTACTCTGATATTACTCATTTTTTTCTCCGTGACTTATTCATTAATTCTATTGCAAACTAGGATATCTCCTATGCAAGTCTATTTTAACTCAAAGAAAAAATGTGTGCAGAATAATTTTATTGGAAAGTATCAAAAAATCTGGAAACCATGCCCTCAAAAGAAAAGTTTTGGATATATCCGACCATAGCTCGGTAATAATCGCCCATCGTTGAATCTGTTGTAACATCAATTTGTTTGTTTACTTTATCAAAACATTTTTTGCCTTGTTCGGTTAAAAGATGCGTCTTTTTATCAAAGCAATCAGTATTAATTTCCATCAAAGATTTGCCTGAAACGGGGCGTAAATGTTTGCTTCCCATTGCGTGAAATGCGTCATTTATATTTGCTGCAATTTTTTCTGCTGATGCGTTCTTCACATACTGATTCATCTTCACAGGGACTCTTCCGCAAAAATTCACGTTGCTCATTTTAACACTCCGTTTTCTTACCCATAAAATAAGATTGCTCAATTCTAAAAATTGCCTTTTGTAAATTTTTTCCTAATATTTTTTAACATTTGCAAATAAATCTTGAAGTGATATTATCGTTACACTACTATTAGTAATGAACTCTTTTGTAATATAATAGTTTACACACCAATATAAAATAATAAGAAAAAAGGAATAAGAAATGTCAATTAACTTGAAAAACAAAGCTGAAATCATAGAAAAATTCGGCAAAGACGGCAAAGATACAGGTAGTGCGGAAGTTCAAATAGCTCTACTTAGCCAAAAAATTAACGAGCTTACTGAACACTTGAAAGCTAACCAAAAAGATTTCCAAGGAAGACGTGGGCTTTTGATGATGGTTGGTCAAAGAAAACAACTTCTTGCATATTTAAAAAATAAAAATCTTGATTCTTACAGAGATATCTTGAAAAAATTAAACATCAGAGGCTAATTTTATTTACTCTGAAATAATAAAACAATATGTAACAAAAACGCTCTTTAAAGGGGCGTTTTTTATTGAAAGGTTTGACCTAATTCGGCTTTTGAATTAATATTTTCTTAAGGTTAGTTTGTGTTAAAGAAATTATAACCCAAATTTCCGAAACACCCTTCCGAGGGGGGCTAAGGTATCGAAGCGGCAGATGGCGAGTTGACATAATAAAACAGCCAAACTGAAACAAAAGCGGCAGATGGCGAGTTGACATAATAAAACAGCCAAACTTAAGACAAAAGCGGCAGATGGCGAGTTGGCATAATAAAACAGCCAAACTGAAACAAAAGCGGCAGATGGCGAGTTGGCATAATAAAACAGTCAAACTGAAACAAAAGCGGCAGATGGCGAGTTGGCATAATAAAACAGCCAAACTTAAGACAAAAGCGACAGATGCAGGTTAACATGTCAAATCAAAAACTAAAGCCCAAATACCACAGCACAGAATAACTGAATGTACAAAAACCTACTCGGAGAATAATTAGAAAGAAAGAGAAAAATGAGTTCTAAAAAATACTTATTTACTTCTGAATCTGTAACAGAAGGACATCCGGACAAAGTTTGCGACCAAATTTCAGATGCTATTCTTGACGAATTCTTGTCAAAATACCCTAAATCCAGAGTCGCTGCTGAAACAACGGTAACTACAGGAATGGTACTCGTATGCGGCGAAATTACCGCCGATTGCTACGTTGATATTCCTCAAGTAGTTAGAAATACAATTAAAGATATCGGCTATGAAGGCTCTGCCGGTGGCGGTTTCGACTGCAACACTTGTGCTGTATTAACCAGCATTGATGAACAATCTACAGATATCGCAGGTGGCGTCAACAAAGCTTTTGAATCAAGAGATAACAACGCTGACACCAAAGATGAAGAAACTAACGATATCGGTGCCGGTGACCAAGGTATCATGTTCGGTTTCGCTTGTGACGAAACTCCGGAACTTATGCCACTACCTATCAGCTTAGCTCACCGATTGGCTTTGAAACTTGCTGAAGTCAGAAAAAACGGAACCTTAAACTATTTAAGACCCGATGGCAAATCTCAAGTAACCATAGAATACGAAAACGACAAACCTGTAAGAATTGACACTGTCGTTATCTCTACTCAACACGCCCCTTCAATCAATGGCGTTTCTGACAACAAAGCAGTTCAAGAACAAATTAAAAATGACATTATTAAATACGTTATCGAACCTGTCTTTGCTAACGAGGAACTTAAACCTGATGAAACTACAAAATACTTAATCAACCCATCAGGAAGATTCGTAATCGGCGGACCTCAAGGTGACTCAGGTCTAACAGGAAGAAAAATTATCGTAGATACCTACGGCGGATACTCAAGACATGGTGGCGGTGCATTCAGCGGAAAAGACCCAACGAAAGTCGACCGCTCTGCTGCTTACGCTTCAAGATATGTTGCTAAAAATATTGTCGCAGCTGGTCTTGCTTCTAAGTGCGAAATAGAACTCGGCTACGCTATCGGCGTCGCTGAACCTGTCTCAATTTTAGTTGACACTTTCGGCACCGGCAAAATCTCTGATGATGAAATCATGGAATTAGTCAAAAAGAACTTTGACCTTAGACCTGTTTCTATCATCAACCAATTCGACCTTAGAAACTTACCTAAGAAAAATGGCGGTAAATTCTACCAAAAACTAGCAGCTTACGGTCACATGGGACGTGCCGATATATCTGTTCCGTGGGAAAATACCGACAAAGTTGATGTCTTGAAAAAAGCATTAACTTGCAGTTGCGGAAAATAACTATATAATATATAAAATGGTGCTCAAAATTTAATTCGTTTCGAATATTTTGAGCCACCATTTTACTAAAACCTTTTTAATATTCCTACAGAAGATTACACTGGAGCAATTATGACACAGCAAACCGAAGAAAAAGTAAACTTAATGACAGGGGCTCAAATATTCCTTGAATGTTTAAAAGATGCGGGCGTAGATGAAATTTTCGGCTACCCCGGAGGAAAAATTATCTCTATTTATGAAGCCCTGTATAATTGTGATTTTATTAAACATTATCTTGTTCGTCACGAGCAAGCGGCTGTCCACGCAGCAGAAGGATACGCAAGAGTTACGGGAAAACCCGGAGTAGCACTTGTAACATCCGGACCGGGGGCGTGTAACGCCATTACAGGCATCGCAAATGCCTACTATGACGGCTACCCCATCGTTGTTTTCACAGGTCAGGTGGACTTAAATCAAATAGGAAATGACGCTTTTCAAGAAGCTGACATTGTCGGCATCACTCGTTCTTGCTGCAAACATAATTACTTGGTAAGCGACCTTAGAGATTTACCGAGAATAGTTAAAGAAGCTTTCCATATTGCTACAACAGGAAAACCAGGACCTGTCGTTGTCGATTTACCGGGAAATATCTTAACTGAAAAAGGGAAATACGTTCCCGTAGAAAAAATTAAACTCCCGGGATATAACCCGACCTACAATGGTCACCCCAGACAAATATCAAAAGCCCTCCAAATGCTTTGCAACGCAGAACGTCCTGTAATCTTATCCGGTGGCGGCGTTGTTATGTCAGGAGCTCACAAAGAAATTACAGAGCTTGCTAACACACTTGGTATCCCTGTAACAAATACCCTTATGGGAATGGGGACTTACCCTGCTGATGGCGAAATGTCACTCGGCATGCTCGGAATGCACGGCAACTATTGGGCAAATCATGCCGTTAGCAATTGTGACGTACTTTTCGCTGTAGGCACAAGGTTTAACGACAGAATAACAGGTTGCTTGAAACGCTTTGCTAAAGACGCTCAAATTATCCATGTCGATATTGACCCTTGCTCTATCTCTAAAAATGTAAGTGTTGATATCCCAATTGTAGGCGACGCTAAAAATGTTTTGGACGCAATGCTTAAAGAATTTTACGAAAAAGAATATGAAATTAATTCAGATGTAAAACATGCCTGGTTCGCTCAAATTCAAGAGTGGAAACAAAAAAGAGCACTCCCTGCTGTAAGTTCTGAAAAATTAAATCCGCTTACAGTTATCAAAGAGATTTATAACTGCACGAAAGACCTTGACCCTATTATCGCAACAGAGGTAGGTCAACATCAAATGTGGACCGCTCAATTATACAAATTTAATCATCCGAGACAATTAGTTACATCAGGCGGTTTGGGCACAATGGGCTTTGGTTTCCCTGCTGCAATGGGGGCTAGTATCGGATTAAAAGATAAAGTCGTTATAAACATTGCAGGTGACGGAAGTATCCAAATGAACATACAAGAGCTTGCTACGTGCGTTCAATACAATATTCCTGTAATCGTCGCTATCATCAATAACGGTTACCTCGGAATGGTTCGCCAATGGCAAGAAAAATTGTTCAACAAACATTATTCTGAAACAAAAATTACAAGCCCTGATTACGTAAAAGTGGCTGAAGCATACGGTGCTTTAGGCTTTAGAGTTGAAAAAGCTGAAGACATCGCTCCAACCATGAAAAAAGCTATTGAGGCTAAAAGACCAGTATTTATAGACTTTATCGTAGAACCTTTTGAAATGGTTTATCCATGGGTACTTGCAGGTAAACCTTTGCATAACGTTTTGTTATCCAATGACGGCATAGAATGCTAAGAGGAGAAATCAATGAATCATACAATATCAGTTTTAGTAAGAAATGAAGCAGGGGTTCTCTCCAGAATAAGCAGTTTGTTTAGTGGCAGAGGATACAATATCGAAAGTTTGACCGTTGCTCCAACTATCGAAAATGAATTTTCAAGAGTAACTATCGTAACAAGCGGTGACGACAAAGTTATTGAACAAATTATGAAGCAATTGAACAGACTAATACCCACAATCAAAGTCATGGCTCTTCAACCGCAAGACTCTATCGAACGGGAGCTTATTTTATGTAAAGTTTGTGCAAAAGATGAGACTCGCTCTGAAATATTACGTATTGCTGAAATTTTTAACGCAAAAATTATCGACGTAACCCACAAAACCTACACTCTTCAAGCAATTGGCGACAACAGGCAAATTCGCTCATTAATTGAACTCTTACGTCAACTGGGGATTAGAGAGCTTGTCCGCTCGGGTAAAGTTGCTATCTCAAGAGAAAACAGCTTCAACCATATAAAATCTTTATAAAAATTGTTTTATAAAAGCTATTTCATCATTCTTAGAGGAAAGACCATTGTTGAGTTTCTCCTCTAAAATTTTGTCTAAAAGCTCTTTAAACAAAGGAGATGGTACCACTCCCATTTCAATTAAATCCTTACCATTAAGCTCAATAGCAATATCTTTCAGCTCGTTCAAATAAAAAACAACATTTTTATCCGTTGAAAAAATGTAATAAACCAGCAATGACAATATATCAACGCCAGCAAATGTCTTATAAATAGTATAGTTATCAATTTTTGATGAAAATTTATTTTCCAATAGCAATCTGGCTTCATGAATAATTTTGAGCTCCATACCGGATAAATTAAGTGAATTTATCTCACAATCTTCTGCATAAAGAAGTAAACAGCCCAAATATACGAGCCAAATTTGGTCTTGATTAATATTAAAAAGACTTATTCTCTTTTCAATCAAATGCCCTGTTATATCAGTGTTGGCATGGTTCGTAAGCAATTTATATATTTTTTGCTTGATAACTTCATCGTAAGCCTTAGCAGAGTTCAGATTAAATAACTGCTCAAACTCAGAGCGAATTCTCTCCTTGGGACAAGTCAAACATTTAATCTCTGAAAGAAAATCTTTTTGTTGTTTATAAGTTTCATTATCTGGTTCAAAGCCAAGTCTTACAGCAAACTTCAATGCTCTGACTATTCTTGAAGGGTCATCTGCGTAACTTTTTTGGTGCAGCACTTTTATTTTTTTATCTAAAATATCTTGATAACCATTCAAATAATCAACAAGCTCGAACTTAGAATCTTTATTCAAAGAAACAGCCAAGGTATTAATTGTAAAATCTCGCCTCAAAACATCCTCTGATAATGGGCACCCTATGGATTTTATCACGGGCAAGCACCCTGACTCAGGATAATACTCGCTTCTTGTTGAGGCATAATCCACGATTTGTCCGTTTTTAAACAACACTTTTGCAGTTCGCAAGGTTTCTTGCACCTGAATAATTTCAGCATCGCTACTTTTAACCAAACTTTCTGCAAAACAAATTGCATCACCTTCAACGATAATATCTATATCAAGGACTGCTCTATTTAAAATCAAGTCCCTAACTACGCCGCCAATTAAAAAAGTTTTATAATCGGTTTCTTCAGTAGCTTTCGAGGTAAGCAAAATAACCTCTTGAATGTCTTCAGATAGCTGTGTTTCTATTTCATTTTCTAAAAGAATAACCATTTTATCTATTTTTTCTTAATATAAATATTGCCGAAAAGATTCAAATAGGACTCATTTTCTTTTTTCATATCTTGAATTTTTTTGACCAAAACTTTATTATCATGGATTAATTCATTTATTTTTTGAGCTAAAACAGTATTGTCCTTCTTAAAGGAATCAGCATTAACAAGTTCTTCCAGCCACTCGTTATTTTTTAACATATTAGATATATCTACAGAAACTTTTTTTGCAATTGTTTCAGCAAGCATATTAAGGGTTTGATTGGTCATATCAACGGTTAAATTTTTCAACTCAGGAACTGTTTTTGCAACAGGAATATTCGGAACAACTGCTTTTTCGACCGGAGTTTCTACCGGTTGAGGTTTTTCTTTATCATCAGCACTTTGAGATACATTCTCATGAGCAGTATGCTCAACTTCAATATTTTCCTCTATTGATTTGTCAACAACAGGACAGTCATTGACAATTGTTTGAGCTTTTTCTTCTATTGTATAAATAGGTTGCTCTTCGTTTTTCGGGCTCAATGTCATTTTTATTTTTTCAACAGCCGCCTCATCAAAAAATTCTACCCCATTTTCATCTTCATATATGGCTTCAATTTTCCAATTTTTTATAAAAGCGTCTAAAATAAATTTATCAACGTAGTTATTATCATCATTTAGTAAATCAAGTATATCTTTTTTATTAAGCATCCTCTGTCCCCACAAGGTAGATTTGTAATTTTTGTTCAACAATCCAAACAAAAATTATCCCGCACAGTTATTATAACAAAATATAACAAAAAAGGGCACCTATTAATGGTGTCCTTTTTTAATTTTATGAAGATTAATTAATCTTTTTTAGCTGCAACATGTTCAACGCCTGATTTTACAGCGTGAGCAACACCTGACAAAGCGGCGATTGCTACTGCACCTGCTGCACCTAATGCGATAGCTTGTTTTGGTGCTTTTTTAGCTAAATCAACAGTATCTGTTGATAATTGTTTCAATGCTTTTGGTGCATTTTTAATGTGTTGAGCACCGTTTTGGGCTGCAGTTTTAACATTTGAACCGATTGCTTTTAAATCAATTTTAGGAACACTAATTTTTGGGATATTCATTACAACTTACTCCTTAACTTCATCTTGATTATATTAAATGCCTTAAAATATTTTTTTGCTAACATGCCACGACATTTGTAACATGTTGTAACATGGTGCTATTTTTGCATTTCAGAAAAAACCTCACTCGCCTTTTCAGCTTTCTGAGCAAAGTATATCACATTTGCGTCATTTTTAACAAGTGGTTGCTGTTGCGGTGAAGAAGTGTCTTTTTTCTTTTGAACTTGTTTGGTTATAAAGATGTTCAATTTAGCAATTCCAACGCCTAGAACGATGCCTGAGTATGCATAGCCCAATACTTGAGCTAGTGCCAATTTGCCAACTTTACTTTTTGTAACTTTGTCTGCAGTTTTTAGAAGATTATTAAAACTTAACGCTTTTCCTGCGTTGTCTACTACATTTTTTGAATTTTTCAGCAAAACTTCATCATAATTTTTCACAGAAGCTTTAGACACCCAATCCCAAGCTTTTGCTATACCTTTTTTGCCTGTATCAACATAGTTGATTAATTCTTTGCCTTTAGGCAAAGCTCTTGCTGTCAATTTGGTAACTATTCCGCCTAAAATTAACCAGTTTGTAAAGCCTAAAAAGTCTTTTATAGAGCTTTCTCTTAGCTCATTTTTATCTCTTGAAGCTAACAAACGGCTCATTATTGTTGTTCCGTATATTAGCTTAAATTGATTAAGGTTAGGGATTTTACTTGTAAATTGCAATTTTCCAAGCAATTCAGATGGTTTTGTCGTAATTGAGCCCAATGCTACAGCACCCATCAAGGCCGCCATTAAGCCCTTTTTAACTTTAAAGCTTGTAGATTTATCAGCTTCTTTTTTTCCGTCAACCCCGACAAATCCGTCGTTTCCTGTACGTTTTTTTGTAATATATTTATTGATGGGTTGAGTAGAAATACCGATTGCAACAGGAATTGCCAGCCCCAACAATGCAGAGCTTGTTTTAACCTTTTTTAAATCTTTTACAAATTGAGGCATATCATTGATTTTTTTAGAAGCAAAAGATTCACCCAAAGAAGCAGCGTTTTCAATGATTACATCAATTGAATTTGAAATACTTTTTCCGTTTGAAGCTACTTTAAAATTGCTTCTTGCCCCTGTATTTTGAACAATAATATTAGAAATTTTTTGTTTTAATTCTTTTGTCAAAGGTTTAGTGGATAATTCTTCTGCCAAACTTTCAATAGAAGTTTCTGCTTTTTCTAACGGCTTGAAGGACTTCCATTCATTTCCGTCTAAACCTTGTAATCTATTTAAGACGCCTTTGAAATATTCTTTTTTATCACCTTTTGCCTCTTGCCAAACATTGCTGAAAAGGTCGATAGCGTCATTATTAGCAAATATTTTGTGAGCTTGGACGCCATATTTCGTATTTATAGCACCGGAAACCGCAGCTGCAGCCAAAGCACCCTCAACACCTACCAAAGCATTGTTTGCGGTACTTGTACCTTCTCTAAAAGCTGTTTCTGTACCCGCATCAAAGCCTCTGTTTTTCATATCAATTGCAGTTCTCGGGATTACCATTGAGCCTAAATCTACAGCACATGCCCCGATTGCAGGACTATTATCCAAAAATCTTAGAGCGGTTACCGCACCTTCTAACCCTTTAAAACTTGCGTTGTTATTTTTGTTTGCATAGTGATTTTGTGTTAATTGAATCTTTGATATCATACCTTGTCCGTAATACTAATATGTGCATAAAATATAAATAAACTGAACCTCAGTTTTTGCCTTTTTTCATGCATTTTGTTACATTTAATTTTAACTTTTTTACCCAAGCCCTGTTTTTAAAGGCTAAAACAATAATTGTCTTTGTTACACTATTTTAGTTTTTTAGGATTATTTTGTAAATATTTTCGTAACTTTCTTTACATTTACTTTTTTATTATTAAAGTTTTAAACATAGATGTCGATAAATATATTGTAAGAGACAAACACGTTCGGAGTAAATTATGGCTGATGCTAATACAAATAATATTTTAAACCGTCCCTTCGGGCTCAACATTACCGTACCCGACAGGACCATCAAACAAGCTCAGGAAACTGCTGCTAAAAACGTAAACCTGTTTGCTCCTGTTTTTGATTATATAAATGATAATCAAAATGTGTTCAGTGGCGACGTTGCGAAAGAAATAGACAAATATAACAAGATGATTTTTACTGTCAGCAACGCTACCGCTACTCCTACCGGACCTTCTAACTTTGATACAAGAGGCTAATTTAATCATTATCTCACAACAAACATATAAGCTTCGCTTTAAGCGAGGCTTTTTATTTACTCTTTCTTTAGATTAACTCCTTTTTTGCAATATTAAAAAAAGAAAAAAAATTGCCCTCTAGCATTTTACGACTATCATTAATAATATGATAAAACGATTAATAATTGCGATATTATCGATTTTTATATTAAATTTCATTTGCGAAATACCACAAAGCAAAGCCCCCGTTCTGGATACACCGCTACAAAACATCTTTGCTCCTTTTGTGCAGCAAGCTTTAGCCCAAAATAATATCAAGTTTAACACGATTAATTTTGACAACTCAGATTCTGTAATATTCCTCGGGACAAGCGGCTTAACAGAAAATAACCCTCTTATTGTAAAAAAAGGTAAGCTCTCAAGCCCAGACAGGGTCTATTATGATATAGAAAATGCAATATTAACAAAACCTTCTGCCAATTATGACTTTACAAACAGCGTTTTGCAAAACCTTAAAATATCACAATTTACAACAGAACCTCCCGTTGTAAGAATAGTCTTGACTCACAACCCATCTGTTGAATATGACCAAATACGCCTGTTTAAGCTAAACGGCAATTTGATAATTAAGTTAAAAAATGAAGCACCTGCTCAACAATACTTAACTCAAGTCTACAGGGAATTGAAAGACAGCCCTTATGACTTTTTCGCAAAATCAGGTGTGACAAAACCATCACAACCTACTCCAACATTAAATCCGCCCTCTAAAAATGCTGATGTGTATAATCAAATTCAAAAAGCATTTAGCGAAAATGAATCTCAAGTAGCTTCTGGCGTCGGACAATACAAAGCTCCTCAACCACAAGCCCCAACAACTCCTCAACCTGAAAATAAACTAAAATCAAGATTCTACATAGAAAAAATGTTACTGCGACAAGGAAATATTCTCTTGAGCGGTACAGGCGTCGTGAACATCGAAAGAATGATGTATCTTTCTGAGCCTTCTCGAGTTGTTTTCGATATGCCTAACACCATCGTTTCTGAAAATGTAAGAGGAAAAGAAATACAAATAAGCCCATCTGAATCCATCAGAATAGGACAATTCACCCCAACTAAAGCAAGAATAGTAATAACAACCCCGTACCCTTTAAAATATAGACCTATTTACTCTTTCGACCTGCAAAGTATTCTGGTATCTCACGACGACAGAATGGCTGGCGTAAAGCTATTTAACTCAACTACAAAAATTACATACATGGACGTCAAAGCTCAAAACTCGTTGACCTCTGATATGGTTATAAACTTTTCAAACCCAATAGTCCACTCAATCAGACGAGAGGGCAATAAAACTGAAATTAACCTATACAATGTAACACAATTCCAAATGGAAGATTTCAACAAAGAAATTAGAAATACCCCTTTTGCAGAAAGCAAAATAGACTACCTCCCATATCAAGGAGTTAAAATAACTATTCCTGTAAAAAAAGAGGCTACTCTTGATTGCTACGAAAATCTCAATGCAACTCAATTAAAATTCTCAGTCAAAAATCCCCCCGAAAAGCCAACTCCTCAACCCCAAATAAAACAACAACCGCAAACAGTCCAAAAGCCAAAACCCGCAACAAAACCTACTGTAAACAAGCCCAATAACTATTCCCCAACAAAAACAATTGTGCTTGACGCCGGTCACGGCGGGTCTGACACCGGTGCTATGAGAGCAGGTATTGCAGAAAAAGACATAACTCTTGCTATCGCAAAAAAAGCCGCTGCAATATTAACGGAAAGAGGTTATCACGTAGAAATGACACGCTGGAATGATACTTATGTTTCTTTACAAGAACGTTCTGATTTTTCCAACAGCAAAAAAGCCTGCATCTTCGTAAGCGTACATATAAATTCTTGCGTAAACCCAGAGCCTAGAGGAATTGAAACCCACTACTACCACGATGATAGTCAAATTCTTGCAAAAATTATGCAAAATCACTTGATTAACAAAATTGACAGCATTAATCGTGGCATTATTAAATCAAGATTTTATGTAATAAATCACACATTCGCTCCATCTGTCCTACTTGAACTTGGATTTATTTCGAACGATAATGAAAGAAACGCACTTCTTACTGAATCACGTAAACAAAAATCTGCAGAAGCAATTGCTGATGGCATTGCTGAATACTTAAGAAACTACAAAAGGTAATGACATGAATAACAACCCTATCGGATTATTTGACTCAGGCGTCGGCGGTTTGACCGTCTTTAGCAAACTTATAAAATTGTTACCAAATGAAAATTATATCTATTTCGGCGATACCAAAAATGTGCCCTATGGAGCAAAATCTCAAGAACAATTGATAAGTCTGGCTAAAATCATCTTTGATTATTTTCAAGAAAAAAATGTCAAAGCTGTTGTTATGGCGTGCAACACAACTTCTGCCCTAACTTATGACTCTTTAAAAAACGATTATGACTTCAAAATTTACCCCGTAATCCAAGTCGCAGCAAAATGTATTGCTGAACAAGGCATAAAACGTATCGGAGTCCTATCAACACAGGCTACTGCTGACTCTCACGCTTACGCAAAAGAAATTATTAAATATGCACCTTCTTTAAAAATATTTGAAAGCGGCTGTCCCGGTTGGGTTCAAATCGTAGAACACAGAACTCAGGATAATCCTCAAAGCATTGCTTTGGTTGAAAAATATGTTAAAAATATGTTAAATAATAACGTTGAAAAAATAATTCTCGGCTGCACTCACTACCCCTACCTGCTTGATACAATATCAAATTTTGCACCAAGAGATATGTTTATTGACCCTGCTGATTTCTTTGTTGAACACATTAAAAATGACATTCAAAATTCAAACATACGTGCAGACAAACAACTGTTTGAACCTAAATTTATAGTTAGTTCCGCTCCGGAAGAATTCCAAAAATCAGCAAGCCTATTCTACAATATTAATAAAACGCCTGAATTATTTATACAAAATTCTGCCGTTCTATAAAATATGATATAATAATACAAGATAGGAGGATGTTCTAATATGAAAAAAATGTTATTAACACTCATTACCTTATTTTCACTATCTTTGACAGCCAACGCTGAGTCTATAAAAGCAGTTGCAGTTGACAACTTTTCAACAATGACACCTATGCCGGGATTTTCCGTCAAATTGCCTGCCGACGCTCTTATAAATAACAAATTATACAAAGAAAACACAATTATTAACACTACCGTAGTTAAGGTTTCCAACGCTAAACGTGGCAAAATCAATGCTTACTTTATAGTCGAACCATCATCTATCCAATATAATGACGAAATTGAAAAAGTATCTGTCCCGACGTTCAAAATGAAAGTAACCCCTTACAAAGAACTTGATAAAGGTGCTTTGGCAATGTCTGCAGGTAAAACAGCCGTTGGGCAAGTCGTAAAAATTCCGGGAATAGGACAAGGCATATCATTTATTCACGGTATTGCTAAAGGCGAAAGCGGTAACCGTTTGCAATCAGGTTTTAACCAAGTATATCAAGATTCTCCTCTTGCATATGCCGAAGAAGGTAAAGAACTGGAAATAAATACCGGCGATCTTTTAAATTTGAAAATAATCGAAAACAAAGAAGAATAATAATACATTACAAGGCTGTTGCATTTGCAACAGCCTTTTTAAGAAAGTATAAGATGAAACAATATTATATAAATAATAATTCAGACGAAATAATTCTCTTTTTTAACGGTTGGGGGTCTGACGAACGTCCATATAAACATCTCCAAAGTAGCAAAGATATCCTCATCGTTTATGACTATATCTCTTTGGCTTTTGATTTTGACTTTTCTAAATACAAAAAAGTTCACCTTTTGACATATTCTTGTGGAGCTTTAATTGCTAATATTATTCAAAAAATATTACCTCCTTTTAAAACAAAAACCGTCATCAACGGGACAGCTAAACCCTATAATCTTGACTATGGTTTATCAAAAGAAGCATATGAAACTTTTTTCAGGCTAACTAAAAAAAACACTATGGATTTTAGAAAAAAATTTTTGTTCACCAATGAAGCCGAACTAAAACTATTCAACAAAAGTCAACCACACAGAGATATTGAAAACTGCTACAATGAACTTATAAAACTCAAAGACTATTGCAAAATCGATGTCCCACAAATAAAATATGACAAAATTATTCTATCCGAATGCGATAAGGTGCTACCTATTGAAAATCAAGAAAAATATTGGGGCAAAAAATACAAACTACTAAAAGACTCTAACCACGTGCCTTTTTACAATTTTAAATCTTTTGATGAAATCATTGATTTTTAAATCTACTCAATACTTACAAATAATTTTTCGTCATTTAAGAATTTCTCTACATTCAAAATATTATATATTTCATTTTCTTCGACAATTTCAGCCATAACATATTTTGAGTTAAATTTACTGCTTGATTTATGAATAAACTTGTCATGATTGATACTCGCAATATTTTTAATCCCGTCAACCAAAAGCCCGAGTTTAAAATCCTTTGAATCTATAATTATTATATTTTTCGATTCACAATGGTGTTTAGAATATACTTTAAAAAACTCTTTCATGTTCAGAACGGTCAAAAAATCACCATGAAGATTTATAATCCCTACAATATAATTCGGGGCAAATGGAAGTTTTGTAATTGATAAATTCTTTAGTGCCACAATTTCTTTGACATATTTCAAATTCAAACAATAAATATTTTTGGCAAGGTTGAAAATCAAAAATTGGTCTTGATTATATATACTAGAAAAAAATGATAATTGGTCTTTCTTTGAAATAAATTTGCTTCTTTCTTGAAGTACAGCAAGAGATTTTTCATCTTTTGGAAAAAACAATTCATAATTATTTTCATTGGGGGTATTTTGATTTTCAGAAACAAGTTCTTCTAACGCATACAAGTCAACTATTGAGATAACATCATTCTCAAGGTTATAAAGCATTTTAATCAAGTGCGATTGAGAGTTATATGGGGGAATATTCATCTCAGAATGCGGAATACTTAATATATTCAAAACTTCATCAACCACTATTGCAAATATAGATTCTTGAGTTTTTAACACAATAATTTGATTAGAAGTTTTAAACTCCTCCAATGATAAATTCAACGCTGAACGCAAGTCTATTACGTTTATCGTCATATTGTTATAATTCAATACACCCATCACCAACGCAGGCAACTTTTGCGGAATTTCAATTTTTGCTAATTTTAAAATTTCTATCGTATGAGAAGTGTGAATTGCGTAACTTTTACTTCCAAGTTTAAAATATACAAAAAGAGAACTCTCTTCCTTTGAATTTACATCTGAAACAGTTAGATTCGTAATCATTTCTTTGACCTATGTTATAATCAATTATACAATAAATTAATGATTATTAAATACGAGATTCAGACTATAATAAAATAAAGTAAAGGAGTCTCTATAATGAAAATAAAAGATTTAAGTCTTGTAAATAAACTAAGAAGAAAAAGCCTCATCGACTGCATTTCAATTTTATTCTTTGCAATAATAACAGCTCTTGCAGTAGCATTTAGAGGCAATTCCGTCTTATTATTACTGTTGATACTGTTTTTTACAACAATTTATATTCTACAATATACCTATTCCAGAAACGACGTCATAAGAGCTTTGAAATCAACTATCGACTCGGGCTTACGTGAATCTGAAGAAACTACCTCTAAAGCACTTGAATTGAATACTAAACAAAAAAATATCGCTGACAGCTACACTGACACAGTGAAAAAAATAGACCAATCTATCCGCAGCGTTAGCCAAATATCTTCTAAAACAAAAGACTTCGCTCAAAATGTCGCCGCTATGGCTCAAGAATCATTATCTTTTTCTTTCAAAGAATCTCAATCGGTAAAAGAAAATATATCTATGATGCTTACCTTAAAACAAAAAATCCAAACCATTGCCGAATTGATTCTTGAATTAAGCGACTATATCCAACAAATCGGAAACACTGTCGGCATTGTCGAAGATATCGCTGAACAAACCAACATGCTCGCTCTAAATGCAGCTGTTGAAGCAGCAAGAGCAGGTGAACACGGCAAAGGCTTTGCCGTTGTCGCTGGTGAAATCAGAAAACTTGCTGATGAATCAAAACAAGCTACTACTAAAATTTCTTCTTTGATTAATGATATAGAACAAGCTACCAACTCAACCGTTATGGCTACTGAAGAAGGTACTAAAGAAATTGAATCAGGCGTTGAATTGGCTCACAATATCAACGGCAACATCGACTCACTTATAAATATTATGAAAGATTTGACTACAGGCATTGAAGAAATCTTGAGCTCAACTATTGACCAATCTATGCTCTCTGAAAATGTTATCGACTCTGTTGATGAACTCCACAAAAAGCTTGAAGAATCTACTCAAACTCTTAATGAAAATACTGAAAATATCAGAATTATTTCGCAATTGTCTTCTCATTTAAAAGATAATATTATTAGTTAGGACCACCTTTTATGAATTTTTTACCTGAAGAATTCGACGAAATCCTTAATATTTTTAGAGATGAAAGTTCTGAAATTCTACAAAAATTTAATAACAGCTTACTTAGACTTGAAGAAAATCCTGACGACGAAACTGCTGTCCTCCCGCTTTTTCAAGAAGCTCACTCTCTTAAAGGTGCCGCAAGAATGATTGGCTTTGACGGCATTCAAACTCTTGCCCACAAAGTCGAAGATACTCTGTCTCTTTTTAAAAATAAAAAACTTGCAGTTACAAAAGAAATCATATCAAGCCTTTATAAAACTTCTGATTTTTTGCAATTTCTAATTGACAAATCCGTATCTCAAAAAGAAGACTTTAAAACTCCTGACCTTAAAGAATATTTAAGGGTCTTGGATAAAATAAATAACCCAAACCCTCAAGAAAACATTTTTGAACTCAATATTCCACAAATCACTCATTCTGAAGAAAAAAACAAGGACGAAGAAACTCCAACCAGCGGTATTGAATATTTTATGACTCAAACAGCTAATATTGGTGCTCAATGCTTGGAATTCCTCTTTGTACTTGAAAAATACGATGAAAAAGAACAAGAAACCCACTTCTCTATTCTTCTCGACAACTGCAAAAGTATTCTATCAATTTTTCAAAAAACTTCATTTGCGGAAATTACCCACAAGCTCGACTCTTTAAAGAAAGCCATCGAATCAATTCAAAGAGATTTGAATACAACACATCAAGCTGATATTGATAACTTGAAATTGACTTTTACTGAAATCGTTAATGCCATCAACTCCGTTTTCGATACCCTTTCTTTACCTAAAATAACAATATCTCAAACCCAACCAATTCAAAATGAAGATGTTTCAGCTGAAATACAAAATGATTCTTCTAAAAACATGCTGCCCCAAAGAAATCAAATTAAAGAAAAATTAAATTACCTTTCCAGTGTTATTACCCAAATCAAACTCGACCCGAGCTATCTTGAAAAATGCCAACAAAATATTTTAGCCATACTCAACTCAGGCTTAAATGAAGAAATCTCACAAATTTACAAAAAAATATTCGACATACTTGAACAAATCAAAAAGAATAACATCAAACCCGATAACGACGTAATATCTATCATCAGTCAAAGTATAAACATTACTAAAAATATTATTTTAAACAACGAAAACGTTGAAACTGATGACCTTAGCCTACTATTTCAAAGACTGTCAATTATTGAACAAATGATTGATATTGCCGATACAAAAGGACTAACACAACTGACAGAAGACGGCGAAATAAAAGCTACTCAACCGGAATTCCAAAAAGTACAAGACTTCTTTAAAACCTTTGAAATCGGTTCCATAAAAACACTTCGGGTTGACACTAAAAAACTCGACACCCTAATCTCTCAAATGGGAGAACTCATCGTAAATGGGATTAAAACTAAAAAGCATCTTTATGAAATTGATTCTTTCACTCAAAAGCTAAATGAATGGAATTTAAATCTCAAAAAAACTGTAAATTATCTTAAATATTTTGATAAAAAAAATCTCTCTGAAGAAGAACTTGCAGAAGCTTTAACTGCATTTAACAAACAAATTTTGATACAATTTCAAAATAATCAATCTGATGTTAGCGATTTGATTAAAGACTTGGGCAATATTTACAAACATATACAAGAAGATGACATTAAGCTGAATCACATAATCGTAGAAATAGAAAATATAGTCAAAAGTATTCGTGTACTCCCATTGGCTACAATATTTCACATGTTCCCCAGAATGATTAGAGATATAGCCATTCATAGCGGTAAAGAAGTTGAATTGTTAATCTCAGGAAGCGAAACTACCGTCGACAAAAAAATACTCGAAGAAATTAAAATGCCACTTATTCACATCCTCAGAAACTCCGTCGACCACGGGATAGAGCCTAAAGAAGAAAGAATTAAAAAAAACAAACCCCCTATCGGAAAAATTCAACTTAGTGCACATTATGAAGAAAATAAAATCATCATAGAAATTGATGACGACGGCTACGGTATAAATATTCAAAAAATCAAGAAAAAAGCACTCGAAAAAGGTCTTTTGACCACTGAAGAAATAAACTCCATGAACAACGAACAGATTATGAACCTAATCTTCATCCCCGGGTTTTCAACAGGCGACAAAATAACCGAAATCTCAGGGAGAGGAATCGGGCTTGACATTGTGCAAACAAAAATTGCACAACTTAACGGGAAAATTAAGGTATATTCTCAATTAAATAAAGGTGCAAAAGTAATAATTGAGCTGCCTATCTCAATGTCTACCATCAAATCTTTTATTGTAGATATTGCAGGACAAAAATTTGCAATCCCTACAAGCTCTATCCATCTGGTTCAATGGCTCGACAAGGACAAAATTTTTATTAAAGACGGATACAAAACTATTATTTTAAATAATCAAACTATCCCTATTATTGATTTAACACAAATGCTTCATCTTAAAAGACATAACACTGAAAAATCAAAAAAAATTACAGTAGTTGTCCTTGAAAATGCCAACACTCAAATCGCATATATTGTGGATAAATTATTAGGAGATCAGGATATTTTGCAAAAAAAATTATCGCCTCCGGTCTTTAAACTGAAATTTATCTCAGGCATCACAACTCTTGCAGAAGGCGACATTTGTCTAATATTTAATGTTCCTGAATTGTTTAAAAATACTGTAAATGAAATTGAAAATATTATCGAAAATAAAATTCCGCATTTACTCGAAGTGAATTCTACTGAATTTTTACCCGAAGAAAAACGAATAATAATAATCGACGATTCGCAAACAACCTTAACTCTTTTGAAAAAAATTCTTTCAAATGAAGGCTATCAAGTTTTTGCCTATACAAATCCGCAAACCGCACTTATAAAAATAAAACAAGACAATTTTGATTTGATTATCAGCGACATTTCTATGCCAAATCTCAATGGGGTTGACCTTATTAAAGAGATTAAAAACGATGAAGAAACCGCTGATACACCTGTCATGATTATATCCACAATTCCACAAATAAAAGTTCAAAAAGAAATTGAAAATTTAAAAATATCTCATTATATTAACAAACAATCTTTCAACAAGAAGATTTTTATAAAAGAAATTTCTGACTTATTACAAAAAAAGATTGCCAATTAGGCAATCTTTTTTATTCAAATATAAAATTAAACACGTCTTTTGCGAGCTGCTTCAGATTTACGTTTTCTTTTGATACTTGGTTTTTCATAACGTTCGCGACGTTTGATTTCAGATAGAATTCCAGCTTTTTGGATTTTTTTCTTAAATCTTTTTAGTGCACTTTCGATACTTTCGTTATCACCTACACGGATTTCTGGCATTTAATATTCACCACCTTCATACGGTTTATGTTCGTCAATATAGGAATAGTATCACGCACATTTTTCAATTTCAAGTAGCAAAAGCGTTTGTAGCTATAATGTTACATCTAAACCATATCAAAGCGTTGATTTATAGCATCTACAAGGTCATAAGAATCCTTAACTAAATCCTCGTAAGTGGCGTCATTAGTAATTATATAGTCCCAATCTTTGATATTATCAAGAGCGGTTTCTGTATTATCGTTTCCTTTAACTATTTTTCCACGCTTAGAACGAGCTTCATAAGAAGATTCAACTCTTATTTTAAAAGCACCATGTTTTTTAAAAAACTCATACTCTCTGGGCATCCTTACATCGGGAACGATTATATTACCATTTTGCTTAATTACATATTTTATCCAATAATCAGGACTTATAGCCCTTCCTTGGTCACCTAAGGCTATTAAATCAGGACGATAAGAAGATTTATTTTTTTCTATTTCTTCAAGGGTAAGCCCTTTTTGATTAGCATACTCAAGCTTAATAGCATCTCCCAGTCCGATTCTATTAAAGCCTCTAAGTTCATTTAGCAAGATTTTAGCAACAGTATCTTTACCGGAAAACTGTTTTCCGGAAAGAGTGATAATCATATTCGCCATTTTTAGCCTTCAGATTTAATACTTAAGCTGATTCTTCTATCATCGGGGTTAAATTTCAAAATAGTTGTTTCAATTTTATCCCCAACTTTTAGCATAACACCTGTTTTATTTTGGTAATCAACAATTTCGTTATTTGGAAGTAGAGCTTCTACCCCGGGGAATACTTCAACAAAAGCACCAAAATGTTTAATTCTGGTAATAACACCTTCGAGTTTATCGCCTTCATTAATTTTGTCTTTTGCTTCAATCCAAGGATCTTGTTCTAAGCTTTTCAAACTCAAACTAACTCTTTGTTTATCGTGGTCGACACCGATAATTTCAACTTTAATTTTATCTGCAATTTTCAAAATGTCAGATGGATGATCGACCCATCTCCAAGAAATTTGAGATAGAGGTAGAAGTCCGTCAATTCCGCCGATATCAATAAAAGCACCGAAATCAGTAATTCTTACAACTTCACCTGGAACAATTTGTCCGACTTCAATTTGAGCAAATGTATCACGTTTAGATTCTTCTTTATCGTCAGCATAGACTTTTCTGTTAGAAAGAATAAAGTTGCCTTGTTGAGCGTCCATGGTAAGGATTTTGAGCTCAATTTTTTCGCCAACAATATTTTCTATTGATTTTGCTCTTAAATGGCTTGAAGGGACGAAGCCTCTAACACCTTTGACTTCCACCAAGATTCCGCCTTTAACGACAGAAACGACAGTACCTTCTACTGTAGCATCATTAGCTTTAAGGTCTTCAAGTTCACGCCAATTATAAGCCATTGCAACTTTTTTATAAGAAAGAGTAAATCTTCCGTCATCGTCTTCTTCTTTAACAATCAAAAATTCATATTGATTATTTCTAACCAAAGTATCTTCAATCGAAACATCAAAATTGACTCTGGCTTCACGAGCAGGCACGATGGCTGCTGTTTTGGCACCTATATCAACTATGACCCCTTCCGAATCATAAGAGCAAACTATCCCTTTAACTAAATCGCCTTTTTGAAAGCTATAATCGTACTTAGATAAAAGCTCTTCAAATTCTACATCGGTAAATTTTTCTTGAGTTGTCATTTGATGTTCTCCAAAATATACATTAGACCGAGTACATTATAGCAATTTTTCACGATTTTGTTAATACTTTTAAATAAATCTTCACAGATATTAACATGGTGCCCCTCCGAAAGAGGCACCACGAAAGCCTTACCCTGCAACATAAGCGGAAAACAAAGATGCACCAAAACTGCTTAATTTCAATTTTTTCAAGGCTCTTGACTCTGTTTGTCTGATACATTCTTTAGTTACGCCATATATTTTCCCTATTTCTTCCAAGGTTTGTTTTTCTTCATCACCCAAACCAAATCTTAAGCGAATCACACATTGCTCTCTGTCTTTTAGAGTTGAAATTAGTTGAAAAACATCATTTTTAAGTGCTACGTATTCTGCAGGAGCATCTGCTGAAGCTTTTTTGTCTTCTATAACTTCGGATAAATTCATATCAGAATTTCCGTTTGTATCTGTATCTGCGTCTAAAGACAAAGTCTTGGAATAAGCATTTAAAAAGTTGTCTATTTTGTCAGGTTCCATATTCATTTTTTTTGCGACTTCTTCGTTTTTCACACATTGATTTTGTTCTTGTTCCATTTGGGCTTTAATTTTTGAAAATTTTGACAAGGTTTCTTGGATATAAACAGGAATTTTCATGCTATGAGATTGTTCTGAAATAGCCTTAAAAATAGCTTGTTTAATCCACCAAGAAGCATAGGTAGAAAAGCGGTAGCCCAGTTTCCAATTAAATTTTTCAACAGCAACCATCAAACCGAGATTGCCTTCTTGAACCAAGTCTATCATCGGCAATTTGCTGACATGCACAATTTTTTTTGCAATATTAACAACAAGCTTCAAATTCGCTTTGATAAGCTCTTGTTTAGCTGACATAGAGCCGTTTTTTGCACTTTCGGCATATTGTTGTTCCTCAAAGGCATCAAGAGAGCGGTAACGTGAGATTTCTCGAACATACACACTAAATGTAGAATCATTAACAATCGGCAAGTTAGCAGGTTTAGACGGATTTGTTCCGCAATTAAAATTGTTTCCCATTTAAAAAGCTCCTATACTTTATACTTTCACACTAAAAATTGACATAACGATTCGACCCGACAAAGACATTCTATGGCACAAAAAATTCTGCCCACAGACAAGTTACAGAGGGTCACGATACAAATAAAATTCTTACTTAAGCACAGGCATACAACGCTAAAACATTATCGTTTCTACGTTTACGACCTTCACAACAAATACACTTTTTGTATATACTCAATATATCACTTTGTATATACTTTATCAAGCCATGTGTGAAGTTATGTTAAATAAACATTCTGATTTGAATTCGTTTCTTAATATTTGTTAATAATCAACAATCCTAAACAAACCCTCTCGCATAATATTCTTGCCGATAGTCTGATTTTGAGGTACCCTCTACTAAGAGGCTTCTATGCTTATTGAAGGGAATTTAAAATCAAATAAAACAGATTTGCTCATCGAAAAATATGTCGAGCTAATTAACCAAGGAGTCCGTGCTGACTCCATCTTAGTCCTTTGCTTAAATCCGTTCAAAAAACAAGCATTTATAAATTCTGTCAAAGAAAAAATTTTTAAAACCATATTGCCAAACCCTAAAATTTATACTTTTTACGGACTATCTTACAATGCCTTTTCTGACAACTGGGTTGAAATAGAAAACCTCATAAACCTCGGGAAAACCACTATACAGCCAAATCTTTGCAGCTTAGAAGTTTCACAATATATTTTTAAACAAAGCATTAAAACAGCAGGCTTCCAAGATTACATGTCAAAGATTAATCTGCTTCACCAACTTTTCAAGAGATATTCACTCATTGTTCAGAACGCCCTTTCTAAAGAACAAGTAGAAGCTCGAAGCGGATTGCTGAACGAATCGTTTTTTGAAGATTCTTATAAAGCAATTGAAAATTACAAAAAGACAACTCTTGAAAAAAGAAGCTTTGATTACTTGCGGCAGTTAAGTATTTTTGAATATATTTACACTCACACAGATTATTTCAAGGATATAAAACACCTTATTGTCGATGATGCAGACGAAATAACCTACATCAACTGGCAATTCTTAAAACATCTAAAACCGCAACTTGAAAGTGCGACTATCGCCTATGATAAAAATGGTGCCTCAAGATGTGGCTATTTGAGTGCTTACAAGACGGGTGTTTATGAATTTGAAACTGTTTTCGAAGAAAAAGCAAAACACTTGAAAACAGAAGATATCATCTCACAAGAAGCAGATTTGGTCTTTGACGCCATAAAAAAAGGAGAGCAACACTCATCTGACATTATAAAAATTAAAAGCTATACCAAGAGGCTCGACCTTTTCGATTCTTTGAAAAAAATGATTGCGGGTCTTTTTGAAAAAGAAGCAAAACCTTCTGAAATAAGCATTGTAACACCTAACATTGATGAGGTTTTGAAATTTTCTATCGCAGAAATAGCTAACGAGCTGGATATTGAATTCCAATTTTTGAGTGGAAACGAAAAACTTTTTGAAAATTCCGGCATAAAAAATGCCCTCGCACTCTTGAAACTCACAAATCCTGATTGGAATTTAAAAATAGAACCAATTGAAATAAGGGTTTTATTTACAGATATCTTAAAAATACCGTTGAAATATTGTTATAAAATTTTCCACGACTTTAAAGAAAACAATCAACTGATATATTTTGAGTTTGAAAACTCTAATTTTACACAAAAATATCAAGATTTTTTAAACATATCAAACGAATTGAAACAGACAAAAAACTCATTATCTGAAAAGCTTTTAAATATATATGAAAAAATCCTATCAGAAAAGCTCTCGCCTGACGATACGAACAAATTTTCTTTCCTTTTAAAAGAAGTTGAAAGCTTTGAAAAAGCCTTCGGAACTGAAAATGCAAAAGCACAAAAAAACTTTGCAATCCAACTTGAGAACAGCATAATAAGCGAAAATCCGGCTGTTGGAGATGATATAAAAGAAAACTGCATATTAGTAGGAAGCCCGCAAAAAATCATTGACTCTGAAATAAAAACAAAATATCAGTTTTGGCTTGATATTTCATCACCAAACTGGCAAAAACAAGACATAGGAACCCTTTACAACGCTTGGGTTTTCAATGCGGATTGGGACAAAAAAGAATTTAATTACGAAGATAATTTGACTCTTTCTCGAGAAAAAACAGCACGCACACTAAGAAAACTTATGCTTTGCTCAGAAAAAAACATATATGCATTTGCGAGCCTGTACGATAACTTGGGAAATGAAAATTTCGGAGGGATTTTAGACTTTTTCAAAGAAAATAATATAAAAAAACAGCAACCGCAACGGGCTTTTACGCCCCGAAGCGACCAAGCTCCCGTACTTGACTACAAAAAAGGTCAAATGGGGATTATGGCGGTTCCCGGAGCCGGCAAAACGACTATTTTATTAGCCTTGATTCTTAAACTTATGAATATGGGAACAAAAGCTGAAAATATTTTTGTTTTGACATATATGGACGCTGCTGCAAAAAACTTCAAAGAAAGGATTAAAGCCGCAAACCCTGACAGCCACGAGCTACCTAACATAAGCACAATCCATGGTTTAGCACTCAGAATAATTAAAGAAAATTCTAACTATGCAAAAGTTAATTTGAATGAAAATTTTGAAATATGCGATGATATACAAAAACAAAAAATCATAACAAATGCTATCTTCAATCTTAAACTTGACGCTGAAAATGCCGAAAAATATCAAAGTGCTATATCTGCGATTAAATTGTCATCTGATAATTTCAACTTAGAATCAGAATACAAAGAAATTAAAAATTTCGTAAAATTCTTCAATGAATACAACAAACTTTTAAGAGAAAATAATTTGATAGACTACGATGACATGCTTGATTTAGCAGTAAAAATCTTAGAAAAAAATCAAGATATTTTGGATTATTACCAAAATTTGTGCGAATTTATAATTGAAGATGAGGCTCAAGATTCATCATCATTGCAACAAAAATTGCTAAAAATGCTCAGTGCAAAGCATAAAAACCTCATTAGGTGTGGCGATGTAAACCAAGCCATAACTGCGACTTTTACTAATTCTGACTTGAAAAATTTCAAAGATTTTTTGCACAATTCAAACTGCGTAGAAATGGACTCCTCTCAAAGATGCTCTGAGCCTGTATATAGTCTTGCAAATAAAATCCTAAAAACATATTCAAAAACCTTACCGAATGCATTTTATGATATAGAAATGAAATCAACAAATAAAAATCCAAGCCCAGAGAATGGAATTGTCGCCAATATTTTTGCCAATGAAAAAGAAGAACATAACTATATTATAAAAACTATAAAAAATATTTTTTCGATAAACCCAAACGCCTCAATAGCACTTTTACTAAGAAACAACTACCAAGTAAACAACTACAATAAAATCCTCCAAGAAACAGGGTTTCATACCATAACGAGAAATGACTCATTGGGTGAAAAAAATATATTTAAAATAATTTTTTCAATTATTAATATTGCATTTGAACCTTGGAATAACAAGCATATTATAGAGTTTTCAACTGCATTAAATAAAATACAAAAAATTGAACTTACAGCCTCTCAACAAACCTATTTAAAAGACTTAAAAAGACCTTTTATAACGACTGATTTGGCAGAAATCAAAGCTAACGGATTAATTCAACTTTACACAGATACTGTTTATTGGATAGAAAACTCATATCTGGATTTTGACACATTAGCAGTAAAAGCAGGGCTGTATTATTTTTCAACCCCGATAGAAAAATCAAATGTATATCTTGTCGCAATGATTATAAAACGGCTTTCCGCAGAATATAAAAAACCCGAAACTATCATAGAAAAGTTGATTGCCATTGCAAAACGTCCCAATTTACCGAATTATAAATTTTTCAACTCGGAAAATGAAAACAACGAAATCCAACAAGGCTCCGTCCAAATAATGACCATGCACAAATCAAAAGGCGATGAGTTTGATTATGTATTTATTCCGGAACTTATTGAAGAAAACTACGCAACGAATATCAACAATCTAAACATTAAATCAAATTCGCATTTTATCGAAACAATAAAAAAACTAAACCCAAATTATAAACAAAAAAATATAGACGAACTCAAGCAAGAGCAAGTTGAAGAAACTTTACGTCTACTATATGTAGGAATTACAAGAGCAAAAAAAGACCTCTATCTTTCTTGTGCTAAGGCATATATTAAACGTAAGAAACCGACAATTTCTACCTTGTTCAAAATAATTTCGGAGGACAACTATGTTGAATAATTTTTCTGCAAATATGCTGAAAACATTTAAAAAATGCCCTAAAAAATTTGAACTTATATATGAAAACAATATAAAAATCCCCTCAAAATCTCAAGCTGCAGAACAAGGTAAAAATATCCACTCCTTAATCAACTATTACCTCCAAAACAAAGACATATCTAAGTTTGTTGAGATATTAACCTCAACAGAAAAAGAATTATGGGAAAATTTCTTAACTCAAAAAATACAGCCAAACGATACTTTACATACAGAATATCCTTTCAATGTAAAGCTTGGTAATTTTTGGCTTACAGGCAGAATTGACGCCATAATAAAAAAAGATAATGAATACATAATATACGACTGGAAAACAGGTTCCATCCCAGAAAACGCAAAATCCGACTTGCAAACTGCAATTTATCTCTATGCTATAAATGAAATTCTAAAAGACCTAAACCCTTATAATCATTGTATTTTGAGCTTCATCTACGTAAATCTGAAAAACAAAACAACTGAAGTCATACAAACGGATGATTTTTTAATTGATGGATATAAATCAAAAATTACGGGAATAGTAGAAAGTGTAAGAGATAAAAAACATAGAAAAAAATCAACAACTTCAACATGCAAAAATTGTGATCTGAAAAATTTATGCTAATTTGGTAATATCATATATAACTAAAAACTAAGCACGGTAAACCTCGTATGAAAAATTTCGGAAAATATTTCTGCATATCTTTGTTGGCGATAACACTGGTTATCTCTACAACTGGTTGCAATAGTAAACAAAGTAAAGGATTTCAAAAAATAAGCTCCTCTTTCGGCGACAAGATGGATCACAAATCTATCTCGTCTAATGAAGTCAAAAGAGGTAAAAATATAATTTACATGGGAAATACTTCAAACGACAAAGATATTACATTACAAGATATTAGTTTTGACTTTGAAGATTTAAAAAGATAAATTTCTTAAGCTTTGCTTTTTTACTATTGAATTTTTTTGTTTTTGTATTACTATAATTGTAGTGAATTGCAAATAAGGAATGTTTTATAATGAATTATACTCATGGCTCATTGGAAAATGAGATTTTAAGTGCAGTATGGACGATGGAAGAAAGCACAGAAACAGCTAACACAATATCAGTTAGCGAGGTACTTGAAGATATCAATAAAAGCGGAAATGTCAGAGCTTATACAACTGTAAAAACAGTAATGGATAGGCTTGTCGAAAAAGATATGCTTGCAAGATACAAAAGAGGCAAAAAATTCTACTACAAATCTACTTCCTCAAGAGACGACATGGCTAAATCAGCTATCAAAAGGCTTGCCGGACAATATTTCAACAACGATATCCGTTCTCTTATGAAAGCACTTGAAAAAGAATGTTCAAGTTTAGCAAAATAAATATTCTAAATTATTTTAAGAAAATGGGCGACGAACTTTCAAGCTTCAAACTCGTAAAAAAGAGAAAGAAGCTTATGTCTGCTGAAGAAAAAGCTACATTCAAAACTCAAAATATATCAGATGCAAGAATGCACGTAAGCAGGCTTATTTTCGCCGCTCTTACAGCTAAAATACCTGTACGTGAAGCATTGCTAAATTTTCCTCAAGACATGCACGACAGCTCCGTTGAAACAGCTTGGCATGCCCTTTGTCATAGAGAGGCAGATGACGATTTAAGACGCCGTGATTTTTCTTACGCTCAAGAACAAGACGAATATTTAGAAATGATAGCATTCACCCTGCAAAAAGGTGAAGAACTTCCACAAAATATAATTCAGGAGTATAAGGGCTATCACCAATCAGCTCTAATACCCCATTCTAAAAAGCTAAAAGGCATTTGGGACAAGCTTTGTACCTTTTTGAATATTTAATTTTTTTAAAATATTTCTATTTTTTTTCAAGCTCACTCAACTTTTTATACAACTCAATTTGAGCCTCTGAAAGGTCTGAGGGTATATTTATTGAAATTTTTACATTTAGATTGCCAAAACCACCTGATTTTTTCGGCAGACCTAAGTCTTTTAATCGTAATGTTTTTCCTGATTGAGTTTTAGCAGGGATTTTAATACCGACTGTTCCATGGAGAGTTGAAATATCTTTTTTGCAGCCCAATACGGCATCAGATGGTGTTATTTCAACCACTTTAGTCAAGTCTTCGCCATTAATTGTATAATCTTTATCTTTGAATTTTATAACGAAATACAAGTCACCTTTTTGACCGTAATCATCAGATTTGCCCTCTTTTGAAAGTCTGATTTTTTGACCTTCTTTTATACCTTTAGGAATTTTTACGCTTAAATTTTTAGAATTTGTAACAAATCCCGTTCCGCCGCAACTATGGCAAATTGAGCCTACACCGTTACATTTCATACATTTTTCCATGGTATTTAATTTTACACTTATGGGCTTATCTTGCATAAGGTCTTTGGCTGAAACATTTAATTCTTGAGTAACATCAAGATTTGTATTTTTAGGATGAGTTTTTTGCCTTGCTTGTCCTCGAGAAGCAAAACCGCCTAAATCTTCATAAGAAAAACCGCCCTGTCTTTGTCTTTGAGCACGTTGACCACCCATCAAATCACCAAACAAAGAGCTGAAAAAGTCAGAGAAATCTCCGCCACCTTCAAACCCGTGTGTATAAGTTTGACCACCGCCAAAACCTCCTTGATTAAAGTTAAATCCATCGAACCCCGGCGGTGGCGTAAAATCAGAACCTTGATTCCAATTTGCACCAAGACTATCGTATCTTGAGCGTTTCTCTTTGTCAGAAAGCACCTCATAAGATTCGTTGATATCTTTAAATTTATCAACAGCGTCAGCGGATTTATTTACGTCAGGATGATATTTTCGAGCTAATTTCCTATATGCAGATTTAATTTGGGCGTCGGTTGAACTTCTGTCAACCCCTAATATTTCATAATAATCTTTATATTTCATAAAAATCGACTCCTGTCATAAATTAAATATATTTCCATAATAATATAAAAATTCAAAAAACTTTTAATATTAACTTTTTCTTAATGATGACGCCGAAAAATAGGTTATTTTAATGATTAAATTCATAACGCATTATTGTACTATCAAAATATGAAAAATCTTGTAAAATCTATAATATTAGGAGCTTTATGCCTCCTTCCACTATCAGTTGCAGCTCAAGAGGGCGTGTTAAAGTCTTACACCGCACCATATCGACCTGTGCAGAGCAAAACAACAACCATTATCAGAAAAAGTGCCGTTAAACAATCAGCTAATAAAAAATTAACGGTACAAGCTAACAAAAAAGCAGCTCCGAATATTAAAAAGGTCGCAACGACTCCGGCTGTTTCAACTAACAAACAATCAATAAACATTGTAAATACAAAACCCGTTTCAAACACACAAAACATCACCAATCAAATGGGGATAGAAGATAATACCGTCAAGCCGATATTTCCTATTGTTGCAACTCAACCGCCTGTAGAATTTGTATATAAAGAAGCCGCACGTAACATCAGTGCTATTGACCCTTCTGTTGCAACAGGTGCAAACAGCTATTTCCCGGGACTTAGAGGTGCAAACCAACTTGTAATTTACACCCCTCAATACGGCATTAAAACCGGAACCAATGAGTTCGGAACAGAAGCAATTGTTTACCAAAACACGGTAATTCAACTAAACGGTGCTGACTCTTTAATTCCGACAACAGGCTTTGTTATCAGCGGTCACGGCAGTGCTAAAAATTGGATTAATGAAAATATTTCTATCGGCTCAAAAATCTATATTGATACACAAAATAAAAAAATAAAATCTTACCTAACCCAAGACAGCCTTATTTTTGCAGCAAAAGAAAAAATTAAAGAAGCAAACTCTTTAATGCAATATTACTCCGATATGGACATTTTGTATAACGACAAAAAAGCTACCATGTATATCAATAAATCAAAAGATTTATTGAGAAAAGCTGAAACAGACAATCAAAATGCTCAAATTCTCATAAGTGACGCTATGGAAGCAGCTAATATGGCAATTAAAAATGCAATCCCATACAAGGCTGACGAACTCAAAGGCGTCTGGATAAGACCAATAGAAAAAAGTCCTGATGAAATTGTCAAAACAGTACAAAACTTAGATGCAGCAGGAATTAACAACATATTCCTTGAAACATACTTCCACGGCAAAACTATTTTCCCTAGCAAGGTTTTAAATGATTACAACGTAACAAATCAAAGAGAAGAATTTGTCGGCTTTGACCCCTTGAGAGTATGGATTGACGAATGCCACAAACGAGGAATTAAAGTAAATATCTGGTTTGAAACATTTTACGTCGGCAACCAAAATCCTGTCGGCAACACAAAACACGTTTTAAATGTCCATCCAGACTGGGCAAATACCACAAAAGCCGGATATGCTTCAAATTCTCCAGTTGCTTCTCTATCAGAACACAACGGATACTTTATAGACCCTGCAAATCCTGCCGTTCAGGATTACTTGCTGGATTTGCTTAAAGAAATCATAACCAAATATCGACCAGACGGAATAAATCTTGATTATATACGTTACCCCCAATCTATTGCTGCGAAATTCCCGAGCTATGACATGTCAAATTGGGGCTATACACAATACGCAAGAGATGAATTCAAAAACCTATATAACGTTGACCCTGTCACCATTAAATACGGTACAGAATCTTGGGATTTATGGGCAAGATATCGTCAGGATAAAATAACAGATTTCGTAAAAGAAGTAAGAAAAATAACTAAACCTAAAAATATATTACTAACTACTGTGGTTTTCCCTGACAGACAAAAGGCTCTTGAAACCAAAATGCAAGATTGGAAAAGTTGGTCTACACTCAATATTATAGACGGTTATACGCCACTTTTGCTGACAAGCGACACCAACACAGCCTCCAATATGCTCAGCGATATAAAAATGAACTCTCAGCCTTGCACAAAAGTCTACGCAGGTCTATTTGTAACCTTTATGGGTGGCTCTATTGATGACCTTTTGATGCAAATACAAGAATCAAGAAAACTAAAAGCAAACGGCGTTATTATGTTTGATTATGCTCATTTAGATAACAAATATGTAGAAGCACTACAAGCTCGTGTATTCAAACCTGAAGACACCCAAACCGTAAAAACACAAACTCAACAATGCTCTAAAAAAAGTACAACCGTAAAAACTAAGAAAAAGAAAAAATTCAGAAAAAAATGCGAAAATGAAGCCGATATTGCAGTCATGGCATAAAGTGATACAATAACAGTACAAATGAGCAAACGGGTATTATTATGACAAAAATAAAATTTACTAAAATGCAAGGACTAGGCAACGACTTTGTAGTTTTAGATTTTGAAGAATATAAAAAAACTCAAATTTCAAAAGAAGATTTAGCAAAAAAATTGTGCGACAGGCACTTCGGTATCGGAGCTGACGGATTAATAATAATAAACCCAAAGACCCAAAACACAGACATCGGCTGGTTCTTTTATAACTCAGACGGCACCATAGCCCAAATGTGTGGCAACGGTATGCGGTGTTTTGCCAGATACGTTTTCGATCACAAACTGGTCGACAAAAAAGAATTTAGCGTAGACACAAAAGCAGGTGTAATTATACCCAAAATTGTCGACAAAGAACACGTTCGCGTAAATATGAACAAACCGGTTCTTGAAACAAAAAAAATCCCTGTAGACGTAAACAATAATTTAAATTTTGAAGTAAAAACATCAAATAGAACATTCACCGCAAACGCAGTGAGCATGGGGAACCCGCATTGTATCATCGTAACTGATGATAATACAAAAGATTTGGTGCTGAAGTATGGTGGCGAAATTGAAACAAATATCTTATTCCCCGAAAAAACAAATGTAGAATTTATTAAAATATTGAATAAAAATGAAATAAATTTAGACGTTTGGGAAAGAGGCTGTGCTATCACATTAGCTTGCGGAACAGGGGCATGTGCTTCGACTGTCGCAGCTATCCTCAATGGACTTGTCGACAAAAAAGTTAAAGTTAATCTTCCGGGAGGCTCTTTGACAATAGAGTGGGACGGCTCAAAAAACGACATAAATCATAACGTATATATGACAGGAAGAGCTGATTATTCATTTGTAGGCGAGATTGATGTCTAAAAACATTAGGCAATTGATTTTTTTTGAAAAATAAGTCAAAATGACTGAGATGAGTATTTTAAAAATAGAAAATTTGAATTTATCCTTCAACTTTCAAAGCGGAACCTATCAAGCTTTGCATAATGTAAATTTGGATTTAAACAAAGGCGAAACCCTTGCTATTGTGGGCGAATCGGGTTGTGGAAAAACGCTGACCGCAATGAGCATTTTAGGGCTTATACCGAATACTGCCACAATCACTGAGGGAAAAATAATTTTTCAAAACGATGATTTGTTAAAATTGAACGACTCTCAATTGCAAAAAATAAGAGGGAAAAAAATTGCCCTAATTCCGCAAGACCCTATGACCTCACTAAATCCACTATATACCATTGGAAATCAACTCTTAGAAGTCATACATCTTCACCAAAATTTAAAAGGAAAAGAAGCTAAACAAAAAGCAATTGAAGCTCTTGAACTTGTTAAAATTCCTAACGCAAAAGAAAGATTGAAAAATTACCCCCATGAATTTTCAGGAGGCATGAGGCAACGCGTAATTATCGCAATGGCAATCGCCTGCAATGCAGAAATAATAATTGCAGACGAACCCACAACTGCACTTGACGTAACCGTTCAAGCTCAAATAATGGAGCTTTTAAAAGAAATTCAAAATAAATATCAAACCTCAATCATTCTCATCTCACACGATTTGGGTTTGGTTTGTGAAAATTCAAATAAAATAGCAGTTATGTACGCAGGCTCAGTTGTTGAATACGCAACAAATTCAGAGCTTTTCAAAGCACCAAAACATCCTTACACTAAATCTTTACTAAAATCACTTCCCGATTTACACACAACTAACCTTGAAACTATCAAAGGTCAGCCCCCATCAATTAGAGATGAAATTATAGGTTGCCCATTTGCTGAAAGATGCAATCAAAAACTGGAAAAATGCACAAAACAAAAACCACCTTTACACCAAATAAATCAAGATTCTGCTACTTCTTGTTGGCTTTATGAAGCTCAATAAGATTTGCCTATCAAATCAAAATGGGCTTTGTGCTCAAATTCATCATCCAATTTTGTCAACTCGATTTTATCATTATATCTTGTTTCAAGAGCAAGTGTAATTAAATAGTCTGCAAAATGAGGATTTTTTGGTAGCAAAGACCCATGAAGATATGTGCCGAATACGTTGTTTTTTCTGGCACCTTCTCCTTTGTCCTTGCCATTATTGCCGTTACCGACAGAAACCTTTGCAATTGGAGAAGTTCCATCTTCTAAATAAGTAAGTCCGCTGTGATTTTCGAACCCGACTAAAGAAATCGGCTCTAAGAAATTGGTATAAGCGGTGACATTACCTATAAAACGAGCATCACCGGCAATCGTGTATGCGTCAAGAAGGCTTATACCCTCGAGTTTTTTGCCATCATGCGGTTGATAATACTTACCGAACAGCTGATATCCGCCACATATTCCTAAAAAGACCTTCCCTTCAAGAGCAGCTTGTTTCAACTTTTCTTCATGTTTTTTGAGTTCTAACGCAACGTCAATCTGTTGCTTATCTTGACCGCCACCTATAAAATATAAATCAAACTTCGAAATATCAATATCGTCACCCGGATTGATATCCGTAACCTCAACTTCGATACCTCTATCTTGGCATCGTTTTTTGATTGCGATAATATTTCCCATATCTCCATATATATTAAGGAGTTTAGGGTATAAATGTGCTATTGATATTTTCAAACATGAATTATTTTGCATTGCGAACAATTTCTATTATATTTTTTACCGCTTCTTCAGGAGTCAACTTAGTCATATCACCTGTTTCACGAACTTTATATTCAACAAGCCCTTCTGCAATAGTTTTTCCGACAGTGATACGATATGGAATACCAATCAAATCTGCATCTTTAAATTTGACCCCGGCTCTTTCATCTCTATCATCAATCAAGACTTCAACGCCTGCACTTTTTAACTGATTATAAATACTTTCTGCAACATTTGTTTGTTGCTCGTCCTTTGTATTTACAGGAACAACAAGCACATGGAATGGAGCCAAAGCCAAAGGCCATTTAATGCCATATTCATCATGATGTCTTTCGACTGCAGCTGCTGCAGTTCTTGAGATACCTATCCCATAGCAGCCCATAATAAATGGTTTTTCTTGCCCGTTTTCATCTGCGAAAGTTGCATTCATAGCTTTTGAATATTTTGTGCCAAGCTGGAATATATTACCAACTTCAATCCCCCTTGTAACTTTCAATTGAGCACCACAATCAGGACAAATATCCCCTGCTTCAACCAATCTGATATCTGCAATCTGAGGTAAATCAATATCGACACCCCAATTTGCACCAACCAAATGCGTATCGTTTTTGTTGCAACCTATGACGAAATTTTTTAATTCTTTTACCGTTTCATCAGCAACAATTTTGACGCCCTTAAGTCCTTTAGGCCCAATAAAACCACCAACAGCAGAAAAACCACTGTTTTTCATAATTTCTTCAATTTCATCAGCTCTTGCAATTCTTATCTCGTTGCCTGCAAAAACATTCATCAATTTAGTTTCTTCAACAGTTTTGTCGCCTCTTATCAAGGCTACAACGTAGTCATTATCAACAACATAAACCAATGCTTTGCAGATAACCGTTTCAGAAATATTCAAAAATTCAGCCAACTCTTGAATTGTTTTTGTATTCGGCGTTTCAACAAATTTTGCTTCAGTGAAACCGCCATCTGTATTAACGGATTTTAATTTAGAAATTGCGTGATTAGAATTTGCAGAATAATCACATTTTTCACAATAGAAAACGTCATTTTCGCCTGCATTATTTTCGGCATCTTCATTCACAAGCACCATATATTCATGGGAAACACTACCACCAATCGCACCTGAATCTGATTGAACCATTTTGGTTTCAAGTCCGCATCTTTCAAAGATTTTTTTATAAGCTTTTGCCATAATATCATAAGATTTTTCAAGCCCCTCTTGATTGGCGTCAAAACTATAAGCGTCTTTCATAATAAATTCACGCCCACGTAAAAGTCCGAATCTCGGTCTTATTTCATCTCTGAATTTAGATTGGATTTGATACAAATTAACAGGCAATTGTTTATAGGAGCGAATTCCTTCTCTTGCAATTGATGTAACTACTTCTTCGTGCGTTGGTCCAAGACACATTTCTCTATCGTGTCTGTCTTTTAAACGCATAAGCTCTTTGCCATAGACTTCCCATCTGCCTGATTCTTCCCACAATTCTTTAGGCTGAACAAACGGCATCAAAATTTCTTGGGCACCAGCATTATCCATTTCTTCTCTAACAATATTTTCAACTTTTTTCAAAACTTTCCACATTAACGGCAAATAATTATACACCCCATTAGTCAATTTCCGCATATATCCGGCTCTGACAAGCATTTTATGACTTGCAACTTCAGCGTCAGACGGGAAATCTCTCAAAGTTTCGACAAAAAGTTTAGACATTCTCATAATTATAATTCCTTTATTCGCACAATTTTATAGGTTTATTTTAGCATAAAAACTAAAGCCCAAACATAAATGGCGAATAATCGTGCAATTATAATTGATTATATAATCGATTAATTATTAGCTTGGGGCTCGTCTTTATAGCTTGTAATTTCAAACTGATTAATTTCTTCTATCGCAGAAGGCAAAACTCTTTCTAGAGCATCAACGACTTTTGGGTCGAATTGAGTGCCTGTTTTTTGCTTAATTATGTCTAAAGCAGCGTATGAATCTAACGGCTCTCGATAGGCTCTATTTGAAAGCATACCATCAAAAGCATCTGCAACTGCGATAATTCTCGCACCTAGTGGAATGTCATTACCACTCAATTTAAATGGATAGCCATGACCATCATAATGCTCATGGTGATATTTGATGATTTCAACTACGCCTTTTAATTGTTTAATGTCCTCTAAAATCCGAACTCCATGTTTAACGTGTTTTTTAATTTCTTCATACTCATCTTGTGATAAAGCTTCGACTTTATACAAAATTTCATCTGAAACACCAATCATACCTATATCATGGAGTAAGCCTGCCAATTCAATTTTGGACGACATATCCTCAGAGATATCCTCCATAACACTTACAATTTTCATTGTATAAAAAGTAACACGCCTGCTTCTTCCCAAGGTAAAAGAGTCTTTGGCGTCAAGGGCTTCAATAATAGCTTTGATAGTACCTGAAAATAAATCTTTTAAATCGTTAATCAAGCTTTCGTTATCGAGTTTTAATTGTAAATACTCCAAAGAGTTTGCAACTGTGAGTAAAAGTTCATCCGGGCTATACGGTTTTTTGATATATCTGTATATTTTTGCATAGTTAATTGCGTCAATCAAAATACTTGCGTCTGTATAAGCAGTAACCAAAAGACGCATAGTATTAGGATAGCTGTCATAAACTCTTTTTAAGAACTCAACCCCATCCATTTCAGGCATTTTATGGTCAGACAAAACCAAATCAATATGTTTTTGTTTCAAAATTTCAAGAGCCTCTAGAGGTGAAGTCGTTTTTGTAATTTCGTACTTACCACGCAAGGTTCTGTACAACAGAGCCAAGTTATCAGGTTCATCATCAACAATTAAAATCTTATACATGTCCATTATTCGATTATCTCAAATTCACTTTCATTACCACTGTTTTCGTCCACTGAATCTTTAGGTTGATCAATCGGGAGGGTTATAATAAACTTAGTACCCTTTCCGACCTCAGATGAAACGTCAATGTTACCTTTATGGTTTTTAATAACTTTATAACTGATTGACATTCCAAGCCCTGTACCTTTACCTACAGGCTTTGTAGTGAAGAACGGGTCAAACATTTTGTGCATAGTATCAGGCGACATACCTTTACCATTATCTTCAATTTCAATTATAACATCTTTGTCAATAGCCTTTAGCCTTATCCATACATCGCCTTTATCTTTGTCATCAATGGCATAAGCAGCATTATCAAGAATATTCATAAAGACTTGATTTAGTTGACCGCCATAGGCTTCCACTTTGGGCAAGTTGTCTTCGTATTCTTTGTGTACGGTAATTTTATGTTTAAATTTGTTATATAAGATGTTGAGAGTCGTATCAATTTCTTTTGTTAAATCAATATCAGAAAGTGCAAGTTCTTCCATTCTGGAGAAATTCTTCAAATCCAATATAATATTTCTTGTTCTTTCTGTGCCTTCTTTACAACTTCTAATCAAATCAGGCAAATCAGATTTCAAAAATTCGTAATCAATTTGTTGTTTTAAGTCATCAATGGCTTTTGCACTTTCAGGCGTCATTTCACTTTCTTTATCAGAATAAGCATCAATTATTTCAATCAAATCCTTAGAATAGTTAGTCAAATGGCTCAAATTCCCATATATAAAGTTAATAGGGTTATTAATCTCGTGCATAATCCCCGCAACAAGCTCACCTAAAGATTTCATCTTCTCAGAGTGAACCATCATAGCTTGAGTGCTTTGAAGCTCTGAATACGCTCCTTCAAGTTGTTTTGTACGTTCTTGAACTTTGTGTTCCAATGAACTGTATAAACGTTGCAAAGCGTCTGCCATAAGGTTGTATGACAAAACCAACTCATTTATTTCAACATACGGAGTTTTGTCAACACGATTAGATAAGTCACCTTGCTCAAACTCACTTGTTGCCTGAATTAAAGAATTTAAAGGGCTGATAATTTTTCTTGATAAGAAATATGCAAGCAAAAGCCCCATCAAAATTGCAGCAACCATAAGCCAAGATAACTGATTTATCAACAAATCGAAATAAGGCTTAAACAACGAATCGTTATAAAATCCTGCATATATCGTGCAATCACCACGACCACCTTTTAAATATTTTGTTTCTTTCATCAAGGGGTCAGCATTAAACATCGGCATCAATATCCCGTTGTTTATTTTCATAGAATCTTTCGGCATTGAAGAATATAAAACTTTCTTAGTCTTATTGTTATAAACCACTAAGTACGCCAAAATCTTATTTGAGAGCATGTGTTGAATTTTAGGTGTAATACGAGAATAATCATTCGCCGCCACATCTTTTTCAATCATATTGAAAACGGTTGCGGAAATTGAAACATTCAATATTTCATTTTGCAATTTAGCCTTTTCATTAAGAGCGTTCATTGCTGCGTTGATATACCAGCCCATACACAAAATAATCAACACGATAACCAAACTGGTCAGAAATGCAAATTCAAAACTAAGTCGTCTTTCACCTGATTTAGCAAAGGCGGAAAATTCCCCCCATATACGTTTAATTCTCAAAAACAATCTATTTTTTAACACTTGAACAATCCAATATCTTACCTATACGAAATCCTAGAAAACCTAATGCAAAAGACGGCAATATCAACCTTATCAAAGTAGAATAAACAGCTTCACCGTCTAAAGAAAAACTGTTTACAAGCATAATAGCACCAAGGACATAAATAACAAGGCTTACAAACAATGCTGCCAATCCGCTTGAAAGTTTAGAATACATTTACCAATTTCCTTTTAAAAAGTACTCATAGGCACTTTATCGTTACATATTTTGATTTTCCATCTGTTTTCTAAAACAGAACTGTACCAATGATATTCTATCAATGTTTTTTAAAATCTTAAATCGTCCCGATACAGTATATCCGCCAATATTATCCTGTTCAATCCTGATTGGTTCAAAATAGCAGTCTAAAGCAACATTTTTATCCAAATCAAATTTTGCCTTGTAATCTTTTGACAAAGAAAGTTGAGTTTGGGTAGAAAGTTTCATACCACCGGCACTTATATCTAAAACTGAACATTGTATTGTATTCTCGGTATCTTTTTCTTGGATTAATATATTTTTAGAGAAGTTAATTCTTGTATATTCACGTCTTTGCAAAAACTTGTGAGCAATTGGATAAATCAAATCTATAACAGAACCTGAAACCTCTTTTGTAAAAGTTTCAAAATACAAAAGTCCTTGAGGAGTAATAGCAAAAAGCTCAACAGGTTCATTCACCGTCAACTTTTCATCAGTAAAAAGTTTAACTTTAAAGTACCCGTCACCTGTCGACAACACGGAGCATTTTGTCGCTGCTTCCGGATTTTTCGGAATAATTTTAAAAACCGCATCTTGTGCTATATAACTTTTCATTTATTTCTCCTACAATTTTGCACCTGTCGGAACCTGAACCACCCCGACCGATTTTGCTTTTATATTATTACTTACTTCATTATACGACATAACAGAAATTTGTGGATATGTTCTTTCGACAAGTCGCCTGAATGGCAATCTTATTGGAGAAGAACACAATATGACAGGTTGATTTCCATAATTTGAAATAGATTTTTCAAGCTCATAATTCAAATTATCAAGCAAACTTTTTGTAAACCCGGGGTCTAACATCAGACTTTGCCCGTCAGGACTGACGCCTTGAGCAATTGTTGTTTCAACATCAGGAGCCAAGGTTATAACTAAAAGTTCACCGGTATCTGCAAGGTTTTGCTTGCAAATACTTCTTGCTAAAGCTTGCCTTACTTGCTCAGTTAAGAAATCAGGATTTTTGCTTATTTTAGATTGAAGACTTGCCGTTTCCAAAATCGTCTTCAAATCTCTCACTGAAAGTCTTTCCCTCAAAAGATTTTGCAAAATTTGTTGGACTTCTGCAGCAGAAATCTCTTTCATCAAATCATTGACATAATCTTCTGAAACTTCTTTTTTCAAATTATCGATAAGTTGCTGAACATCAGCTCTTGACAAGATTTCAGCCGCATTCTTTTTAATAACTTCCGTGATATGAGTCGATACAACCGCAGAAGGGCTCACGACAGTGTAGCCCTGAGCTTCGACCATTTCTTTATCTTTTTCTTCAACCCAAGTTGCAGGTAGTCCAAATGCCGGTTCTATAGAACTTATGCCTTTAATATTAGCATCTTCTGTTCCCATAGAATTCATCGCAAGACATCTGTCCACGTATATTTCACCCGTTTCAATCGGAACCCCTTTTAATTTTATTTGATAATTATTCGGAGGAAGCTGTAAATTATCTCTAACCCTGATAGAAGGTAAAACTATCCCCAAATCAAGTGCGGTTTGACGTCTTATCTGTGCAATACGCTCTAGCAAATCACCACCCTGCTCTGCATCTAACAATGGAACCAACCTGTAACCGATTTCAATTTCAATAGCTTCTATTGCCAAAAGCTCCATTACGCTTTCACGAGTAGCTTTTTTCCGCTTCTTAGCTACTTTTTCAAGCTTAGCAGCTTTTTCATCATCTTCTTGTTTTTGTTTATCTAAAAGAGCTTGTTCTTTTTTTGCCTTGTTTTTTATGAAAGCAAGATATCCGACAATCAAAGATACGAATCCAAAAGGAACTGTAGGCATACCTGGGACTAACCCCAAGAATAAAAGCAAAACAGATACAACCGATAAAACAACCGGATTAGAAAACATTTCTTTCTTGATATCATCACCCAAAGAAGTATCTTGCCCGGCGGCTCTTGATATAATCAAACCTGTTGCAAAAGATATCAAAAGTGCAGGGATTTGAGAAACCAAACCATCACCGACTGTCAATATCGTATAGGTACTTAAAGCTTGCATAATATCCATTTTAAGTTGCCAAACACCTATAATTAAACCCGCCACAATATTGATAACGGTAATAATTATACCTGCTGTCGCATCACCTTTTACAAACTTAGAAGCACCATCCATAGTACCGTAGAAATCTGCTTCTCTTTCAAGTTTTTTACGTCTGTATTTTGCCTGTTCTTCGTTTATTAAACCTGAGTTCAAATCGGCGTCAATACTCAATTGTTTACCGGGCATACTGTCCAATGTAAACCTTGCAGATACTTCTGCAACTCTGCCGGCACCACCTGTGATTACCATAAAGTTGATAATGACCAGAATAGCGAAAATTATGAAACCGACGACATAGTTACCGCCGACGACAAACTCACCAAATGCACTGATTACCTGACCGGCTTCGCCATTTAGTAAAATTAATCTTGTCGAACTGACATTCAAGCCCAATCTGAATATTGTTGAAATAAGCAATATTACAGGGAAAGTAGAATATTCCAAAGGCTCTTTTGTAAACAAGCAAACCAACATTATAATTACGGACAAAGAAATATTTATAGTCAACAAGAAATCTAACAACGGTGCAGGCAAAGGCAAAACCATCATACAAACAATGACAACCAAGCCCACCGCAAGGACTATGTCATTATTCTTAAAAATGTTTGCTATACTATTAAAATTCATCTTGTGCTAATTCTTCCCCTTATTCTTATTATATACATAAGCAAGAACTTCGGCTACTGCTACATATAAATCCGCCGGAATCATACCATCTACGGGAACCAATTTGTAAAGCGAACGAGCTAAAGGCTTATTTTCCACAATAGGAACATGATTATTTTGAGCGATTTCACGGATTTTAAACGCCATATAATCAACACCTTTCGCAACAACCATAGGTGCAACAGAGTTGACCCTATCATATTTAATAGCAACAGCATAATGAGTAGGATTTGTAACAACAACATCTGCCTGCGGAATATTTGCCATCATTTTTTGTTTCATCATCTGCATTTGAGCGGCTTTGATTTTTTGTTTAATTTTTGGGTCACCTTCCATATTTTTAAACTCGTCTTTGACCTCTTGTTTTGTCATTTTGATTGATTTTTCATACTCATAGTCTTGGTATTTTCTATCAATAAGCCCCATAATCAACATAACGACACACATGTTAATAAGCATATTTACCAAAATGCTTCCCATTACAGGAAAAGCTACCGTCACATCAGACCCAACAAGCCCAAAGAGTTCGTCCTTCCTTGAATTAAAGACAGAATATCCAACCCCGCCTACAATAGCAACTTTGAGAAGATTTTTTGAAAGTTCCACCATATTTCTAACTTCAAAAGGATTAAGCATTTTTTTTAATGAGCTAACTATTTGAGAAGGACTGAATTTTTTAATATCAGGCTTAATTTTCTCAGGAGCAAACAACGCCCCCACTTGCAACCTTATAACAATAGCCGCAAATATCATTAATGTAACTAAAAAAGGCAGAACAATTTTTGCAGTTGCAATGGCATAAGGCTCCATCAAAGCAAGGATATTCTTGCTTTCAATAGTTTTTGGATTCAAATGAGTAAACGTATCATACAAAAGTGCCTGCAAATCGGACATTATCATCCCCGACATTGCAACCAAAAGCCCCAAGGCAACAGAAAGAGTTAAAGCAGAACTCAAATCCTGACTTTTTGAGATATTTCCTTTTTTTCGTTCCTCGTTCCGTTTTCGAGGAGTAGCAGCTTCGGTTCTTTCTGAGCTCATCTATCCTCACATAAACATTTTAACTATTGTAACCATTTGGGTTGTAATCAAATTATTGACATAAGTCGCCATCGGGTCTAAAAATATTATCATCAAAAATAACCCTAAAAATATCTTTAAAGGAATGGCAACCATAAATATATTCATTTGAGGAATCATTTTAGCCAAAACACCAATCAGAACCTCTAAAATAAACAGCACGCAAAATATAGGAAGTACAACTCCCATAGCGATTTCAAACATCTGAGCACCCATCCTTATAACCTGCTCGACCAACACAGGCGTATAAAGAAAATCAAGCCCCGGAGGGATTTTTACAAAACTTTGATACACAGCAGCAAAGAGCCACTGATAAGCATTTAGCCCCAAAAAAATCATAGCTGTCATCAATATATAAAACTCACCCAAAACAGGAGATTGCGACTGAGAAACAGGGTCCAAAACGTTACTCATCGACAAACCAAGCTGGATTGACAAAAGTTGACCGCCCATTTGAATCCCCGCAAAAATAAAATTTGCAAGATACCCAATTAAAAAACCGACTCCAAATTCTTTAGCCATATACAAAATCATCTCTGGCATAGAGTTTGGAACAGAAAACCCGCTATGAACCGATACCATCGGGTACATAATAAAAGCTACCAACGCCACCAGCCAAATTTTTACCTGTGTAGGAATAGGATAAGTTGAGAATAACGGAGCAGAAAAAATCATCCCGCTCAACCTTGTCAATACGAGGAGAAAGCCGACTATATTTTTAACCGATAATAGCTCTATTAACTCCATTCTCTCTGTTTTTATCCTATCTAATAAATACTTGAATTTTGTCAAACCAGTCATTCACATGGTCAATAAACACATTCATCATCCACGGCAATGACACAATCAAAGTCAAAATACCTGCGATAATTTTCGGCACAAATGTCAAAGTTGATTCTTGTATTTGAGTTACAGACTGAAAGATACTTATTATCAGACCAACCACAACACTAACAATAAGCACGGGGGCTGACAAAATCATAATCAATACCAAAACACTCTGTATTAGAGTCAATAGCTGAGCTTGATCCATCTTTCCTCCTATACCACAAAGCTTTCAAGAAGCGATTTCGTAATAAGGTACCAACCATCTATCATGACGAATAAAATGAGCTTAAACGGTGTTGCAACGACCGTAGGAGGCAAGAACAACATACCCATAGATACCAAAATACTCGAAACTATCATATCAATGACCAAAAACGGAAGGAAGATAACAAACCCAATTGTAAAAGCTACTTTCAATTCGCTCAAAACAAATGACGGCAATATAATATAAGTAGGAACATCATTCCAATTTTTGGGACGTTCCAGCTTTGCCATATTGCAGAACAATGCGATTTCCTTTTCTTCCGTGTGCTTAATCATAAACTCACGCAGGGGCATAACTGCTTTTTCTATCGCAACCTGCTGGGTAATCTGATTATTCAAATACGGTTGAACTGCATTGGTGTTAATTTGATTAATCGTAGGAGCCATAACAAAGAAAGTTAAAATAATTGCCAATCCCGCCAAGACCTGATTCGGTGGTAACGAAGCCGTACCAATCGCTTGTCTGGTCAAAGCAAGCACAATTATAATCCTGATAAATGCCGTCGTCATAATCAATATACTTGGAGCAAGCGTCAAGACTGTCATTAAGACAAGAATTTGCACTCCTTGAGTAAATTCTTGCGGTGTATTTGCATTTGTCATACCGACAGTAACCGTCGGGAAAGTCACTGCAGCAGAAGCGGCAAGCGGCGTTAAAAAACTAACCAGCAAAGTACACAGTATTTTTGCATACTTTTTTATAAAATTCATCGGAATTATTTCCTCCTCAATTACGACGTATGTCAATAGACATAAATACTCAATAATATCATACGCCATACATCAGTTTTTTCCGAATTCTTTACCGTTCTTAATCATATTAAGATAGTTTTTAGCCTTTTACCAAGACTCTGTTTTATAAAAATTTTTCTAATAGAATATTCATCATGTTCAACATTTGTTCAAACAAAATCATACCCTTTATTCGAGCATTTTTTAGTGCATTCAAATCTCCGTCATATTTTGGAGCATTCAAATCCGAAAACGAGCAAATATAGCCTTGCAAAGCCTCTTGCAAAAACAAATCCGACATAAGTTTTTTTACAATAATCAATTCTTCATTTTTAATTTGTAAGCATAGCTGTTGTTCAAAATTTTCACTTTTTGAAATATCATTCACAAGTGTAAACCGCTTAGATACCCAATCAGCCAAGATGTCCCTTTGATTTGTAATATTTATCTTTTCATTTTCTGAAAGTTCTCGCCAATACTGAACTATTTCTTTAGATAAAAACTGATTTTGATTGACAACAAACTCGACATCAATAGTACCGTCATCATCTTTAAGATTTAATTCGCTTAAAACACTTTCGAAATCCAAATATTTCATGCCTGAAATATTTGCTCCAAAGTTTGTTACATTATAAAGATTGTGTATTTTATCTTGTTGAAAAATAGAAGATAATTGATTGATAAAAACAAGATAATCGTCACGGGTCAAAACCTTTTGCCCGTTGTGAGCAATAATTTCCCTAAGACCTTTTGTACTCAAATAAACCTTATCGGGATGGTCTTGTTTAAAATTCAAATTCCCTGATTCTGTTTCCAAGTCCACTTTTCTACCGGCATATATTTCGCCGTCTTTGAAAGCCAAATCAACACCTGCGAAAATAAGATTTTTAAATCCCATTTCAGTTGCAGCAAAATAGCACTGAGCAACGCCTGTACCGGCTGTTGCCGATAAAGAAATCGCATCAAAATGTTTTTTCAAATCCACGCTAATTGAATCATTCTCCAGCAAAAATAATATTTTAGAAGCATATTTCAAATTGTAAGTTGCACTATCGACTTTTGGAGAAGCAATCAAATTAACCTTCTCGGTTAAATTTGTATAATGCCGCATAGAAAACTCTACAAATTCAGCATCAGCAACAACCATAAAATCAGGTATAAAATTTTGTTCTGCCAAAAAATCACAAACTTTATTTACAGCAAAAATCACAAATTTGTCTTTATTTTTTTTTATATACTCAAAATTTGTTCTCAAAGAAGGTCCTGCACCTAGAATAACGGCAGTTTTGCCTTGATATTTATCTCTGAAACAAGATAAAGGAACAGCTCCGTCAAGTTTTTTTATATTTTGAATAAAATTACCGACCCATTTACCGCTAAGACGTTTGATTGTATTCACATCAGAAATTTTTGACGTGCAAGTTTCAAAAATCTTGGTGCTGAAATCTATAACTTCTTGCGAAAATCTTGCCGCATAAGCCTCAGGATAGACAACCTCAACTCTATCAGAAGTCAAAAATCTATCATTTACAAAATCATTTACCGAATTAGCATCTTCAGCGAAAAAAACTCGCCCCGAAGACAATACAGCAGAAAAATCCACATACTCTAAAACAAATCTTAAAACCTCAACAAACGGCTCATAAACGACAATTCTTGAAGGACAACTTATATATGTTCTTTTCAACAAATACCCGAGTCCAAGCCCATAAATAATGACAAAATCATTTTTAGTCAAAGGTGCTTTTACGATTGAATCCCAAACATTTTTAGAGTTTTCAATCGGATTTTCCAAACTTTCCAAAGCAATACCATCTTTAGCAATCACTAAATCACCTGATTTTGCTTGATGAACACTGATATTTTTTGCCGCATCTTCTATTGAAATTTGCTCAATTTTATCAGCAATTTTGGGTGAATATTTTTTTAATGCACTTAAATTCTTTTGAAGCATTATCTGATTATAAACCACAACGGAGATTTAATCTACTTTTTATTTTTAAAAAACAAACAAATAAAAAGAGGCATAGAGCCTCTACAAAATGGTAAGTTTAACTTTTATTCTTGCAAATTTGTTTAAATATAATTTAAGAGTGAAATTTGCATTGTTTTAGAAACAGAAGACAAAGATGCCTGATAAGCATAATTTTCATTACTATAATCAGTAATTGCTTGAATCATATCCAAATCTTCTAAATTCGAACGTTGTTCTGTAACAGACAATGACAAATCCGTCAAATAAGACTCCGTCATATTAAGTCTGGTAGAAGCATAAGAGCCGTATTCGGTTCTAACGTTATTTATTGTATTCAATCCGTCTTTAATAGTACCGATACTCTCACTGATTTTTTGAGAATCAGGAGGATCTAACGCTAAAGATTCGCTCAAATCACCTAAAGCCTTAAATAAACCCGAACCTTGAGAAGGGATTGCCGGATCAACTGTAGTATCAGAGGGTGTAAAACTGCCAAACACATCAGAACCGTTTACATTCAACGCTAAATAGGTGCCTTCCATAATTTCCATAGTTCTGCCGGAATCTTGAGAACCTGATGAGCCTTGGTAAACAATAGAGCCATCTGCACCTTTCGTATAAGCAGGTGAAGACACATTGTTGCCCGCAAAGATATATTGACCGTTATATTGAGTGTTTGCAAAGTCCATTACAGACGCCGTAATCTGGTCGATTTCAGTTTTTATCGCACCCAATTGGTCTTTTGAATAAACACCGTTTGAACCTTGAACAGCAAGTTCATTTGCTCTTTGTGCAACATTAATAACTTGAGCCAAAGAACTATCCAACATATTAATCTGTTCTCTTGCGGTATTAATATTGTCTTTATAAGTTGATATTTTATCTTGTTGACGCCCCAAAGATAAGATTTGAGCAGCATCTACACAATCATCAGACGGTCTGTTAATTCTTTTTTGAGATGAAAGTTGTATTTGTGTGTTCAACAAGGCTGATTGATTAGCCATCATTTGAGAAACTAATCTGTCGCTTGTCCCTAGCGTAGTTGTTCTAACATACATCCTGTATTACCTCGTTTTTATTATCTTCCTAAATTTACAAGTTGTTCCATTATGCTTGACGCAACGGAGAACACTCTTGCTGAAGCTTCGTAAGCTCTTTGATATTTAACCAAATCAACAAGTTCTTCGTCCAAACTTACACCGATGCAGCTTTGCCTTTCTTCGTTAGAAGAAAGATATAAAGAATTTGCTGACTTATAGTTAAATTTAATAGTTTCTATTTGCGAACCCATATTTGTAACAGAAGTTGTTAAAAATGTTTCGGGATTCATATTGTTCAAGCCCGCAATAGAATTGTTTCTGACTTGTCCCATAAGCTTAATATTTTCACTGTTACCGACAGCTTTTGGGTCATAATCTGCAGACGTTGTGTCGACTCTTGCAGTAGCTACTTTCCAGTGGTCAGCTTCTATACCGTCGCTGACTTTCATGTTTAAGGCACTAATCGGTGCACCTGCAGTTTTAGAATCAAAAATAGGAGGAAGCCCACCAGCACCTGCATAATCACTCAAAATTTGGTTTCCGTCTGCATCATAGCCTATTGCCATAGCTTTTTTGCCGGCACCATCATCAAATTGTTGAATACCATTTATAGCTCCTGCAAACTCGTTAGCTAGGATATCTATTTGGTCTAACATACTTTGATAAGAAAGCACACCAGCCTCATCACCGCCGATTTCTAAAAACGAAGCAATGCTGCCTTTTGTGAATTTATCATTCACATTTGTATTGATAATATTACCGTCTTCGTCTTTTAGTTGAATAGTTGTCGGGTTTGTATCATCACCCATTGTTACATCAAGTTTATTTGCTTTATTACCCTTGACAAGACTTAGCCCGTTTATATCAATACTAACAGAGTTGTTATCATTTTCAGTTACAGTTATTGGAGCAAGTTGAGAGATTTCATCTAACAATTTATCCCTTTGGTCCAAAAGAGCATTTGGCACTGTATTCCCGACAGAAGACTGAACAATATTGTCATTAATTTCAGCCAATTGTTCCATTTTTGTGTTCAATTCGCTTATATTCATATAAAGCTTGCTGTTATAAATACTTTGCGGGTCAGAAGTATTACCGACAGCACTTGTTCTTCCATCTGTTAAGGTTTGGGCTATTTGATTAAACTGAGTACAAACGACCTCTGCTTTTTTGATAAAATTGACTCTCGCAGTAGAATCTGCAGGAGTAGAGTTCAATGTACCAACTGCTGTAAAAAATTGAGAAATAGCATCAGAAAGTCCGCTGCCGGCAAGCTCGTTTAAAGAATTTTCAATAGCCGAAGCATTTTGGTACAAAGAAGAATAATAACTCAAATTCGAAGATTGTTGACGATAAGACGAATCCAAATAAGAATCACGATATCTTTGAATAGAGCCTATTTGAGCACCTCCGCCTATTTGGTAATTATTATTCAGACCACGGATAGTCGTATAGCCGGTGTTCACCTGATCAACTCTTTGCTTTGAATAACCTTGAGTATTCATGTTAGCAATGTTATTACTGACAACATTCAAAGCCGATTGATTCATAAGCAACGCTTGTTGCGAGATATTAAACGTATTGTATAGTGACATTTCGAAAATCCTTTTTCTTTTCTAAGCGGGAGTCTTCTATACTTCTTCACTGACAGAAGAAATATTCAAAGAACTCTGTTCAACCATCTTTCCTTTTTGGTTGTATTCCTTCGTAGGTATAGCAACTTCATTCAAAATTATTTGCATAATTTTGTTTGTCGTTTTAATACCATATTTTGTCAATTCATTGTTTAGACGCTCTTGCCTAATCAACTCTTTAACCAGCGAGTTAAGTTCATTTTGAAGTTCTGTGAACTTATCTGCCTGATTCTTGTCAACACTAAGAGCGGCTTCTACAACCTCTGACAAAGTCATAACCTTTCCCGAAGTTGAAACGGCTATTGTTTTGCGTTTTTCTATAAGTGATTTCACACTATCCAAGTGTTTAAGGATTGTTGAGTCAATATCTTCAAGCTTTTCGACATCACGTTTTGTCAAAATTTCTTGTTTTTCTTTATATAAATTCTCAAGTTCCTTATATAAAGTTATTTCCTCATTTAAGCAATTTTCTAACATTTCAAAGTCAATTTGCATTATACTTCCTTTACAATTAGACCATCCAGTCAGCGATGACGCTTCTGCCGTATGTTAAGCCATACTTTATATCATCGTCTGAAAGACCGTCTTCTCCTAACAAAGAGGCATATTTTTTAACATCTTTAACATCTACAACCTTTAGCATGTCATTGTTGTCATTCAAATGCACACCATCAGCTGTCATGGGTTCGTTTTTTTCGGGTTTTTCTTCTGCAACTGCCGCTTTGAAAGCATTTGTTGCATTAAAAAATCTTATTGAATTTATTCCTGAATTGATTCCGCTTACCATTTTTACTCCCTATCCCTAATCCTGAATATTCTTTTCCATTTGCTTATATATTTGAGAAGCAAAACCAAACGAAGTTTTTGGATTTTTCGCAATATCTCTTGCCATTTCATTAAACATATATGACTTAAACGTTTTCAGGTAATCCCCTTCTTTCCCGAAAACACTTTCTTCATCTCTTTCTACTGTTTTATCAAGCAAATTCAACATTTTTGACACAAATACAGCTTCAAATTCAGATGCTGTTTTTTTCAATTGTTCTTTATGAGAACCGCATCTTTTAATTTGATTAAATATTTGAACCTCTGAAGATGTTGGTTGAGTATCCATATTCACTTGATTGTATTGACTTACCATTTTTTACCTTTGAGTTTAAATAATTTGTAGCTCTGCTTGAAGACTTCCTGCCTCTTTCAATGCTTGTAATATTGAGATTAAATCAATCGGTGTAACGCCGATAGCATTCAATGCTCTTACAAGGTCATTCAGGGTGTTATTTTCTGATATTTTGACCAAACTGCCTGTTTGTTTTGTGATATCCACATCAGAATTTGCAAACCCGACAGCAGACCCTCCTGAGAAAGCCCCAGGTTGAGATACTTCATTTCTTGTTGTGACGGTTACGGTTATATTTCCGTGAGCAACGGCTGCCGGCATAAGTTTGACTTCGCTGCCTATTACAATTGTGCCTGTTCTTTCGTTTACAACAACTTTCGCTTGTGGCTTAGAAACATCAACATTCATATTTTCAATAATTGATAAAAAGGCAACTCTGTCATTTTGAAAATTTGGAGGAACGATAACTTTTACGCTGCTTCCATCAATTGCTCTGGCTTGAGAAACTGTTTGAGATAAAACCTGTGCTATTCTCGCAACCATTGTATAATCTGTCTTGTCCAAAGAAAGAGTTATACTGTCTTCATCGCCGATTTGAGTATTTATATCACGTTCGACAATCGCACCCAGAGGAATTCTTCCTGTTGTTGTAATAGCTGTTCTTTTGCTTGAGCCGTTAGCTTCACCTGACGCTCCACCAACTGACAAAGGACCTTGAGCTGTTGCAACAACTTCACCGTTAGGAGCTCTTAAATGAGTCAAAATCAAAACTCCGCCTTCTAAGCTTTTTGCATCTGCCATTGTTGAAACAGTAACATCAATTTTGTCGCCGTTTTTAGCAAATGGAGGAACAATCGCAGTAACCATAACAGCAGCTGATGAACCTTTTTGAATGTAGTTTGACTGACCGATTACGGTACCAAGATTTTGCAACATTAACTGATTTGTAATTTGAGTAGAACGAGAGTTGTCACCTGTTTTATTAAGACCTGTTACAATACCATATCCTACCAATTGGTTATCTCTTACGCCTTTAACGTGTGTAATATCTTTAATCCGCACATACGCAGAATTCGCAGGCTGTTGTGGCAATATCGCAAATGCCATCAATCCTATTAATAATATGCTGAATAATTTTTTCATTTTTTTACCTTTATCCTCACCCAAAGCCGTTTTAGAATAAGTATTTAACTGCTCTGTTGATAACACCTTCGTTGCCGGCTCTTGAAGTAGAACCTTTACCGTTTAGAGCGAATTGAAGATTGGCAACATTTTTAGAACTTATTTGACCTATATCATTAATCCAACGTGGGTCAACAATACCACTGACAAGCAAATCAACTCTTTCACTGGCATTAAGCAATGTTTTCTTACCTTGAACCAATAAATTACCATTTGGCAACATTTGAACAACTTGGACGGTAACAGAATCATTCATCGCTAACTCTCTCTTGTTGTTTGTTGAACTACCTACAGAGTTGCTTCCGCCAAAGTTATTAAATTGATCATTAAATATTTTTCCGGGCAATATTTTATTTAAGAAATTTGTAAAATTATCAACTGTATTTGAACTTCTTTCAGAGCCATAAGTCAAACTATCTTTGACAATAACGTTTTCATTCATAACAATAGTAACCAAATCCCCGACAGAGCGTGCTCTTACACAGCTGTATAAAGATTTTGGCTCAGAATAATAGCTTTGAGAAGCATTCATCATAAACAATGACTCGCAACCTGCAATTTGAGCGGTTGCTATAACCATTGTTAAAACTATTAAACCTCTTATTCCCCTTTTCATTATTTTATTTTCCTTTTTTATATTTCTACAAGAACTTTGTTTATACCGATAACTTTACCCATATAAACTTTTCTGTACGTCTTATTTTCAACACTGATATAATCACCGATTTTACCTTCGACAAGGGCTGTCCCATCAACAACAATGGACATATCATCATCTGTTTTAAAAATAACCTTTACCATTGCATTTCTAACAATATCGGGGTGTATTTTGCAAAATCTTGAGTCAATTACTTCTCCGGGGCGAAACATTTTGCCTGTAATCATTTCTCTCGGCAAATCTTTTTGAGTCAAAGGACGTTGCGGAGTGCCCAAGATATTAGCTCTTTTAAACTCTACATTTTTAGAAGACAAAAGACTGTCACGTGAGATTATATCTTTTGCAATCATGACATTTTCATATATTTTTATCTCGAAAGGTACGCCAATTGAATGTTGGTAAATTCCGTTTGAATAAACATCAATTTTTTTGTACTCTTTACCCAACAAAACAGGACTGTTTGAATTAATTTTGAATGACAAAACACCATCATCAAAAGTATAAGACTGCATAGGGATATGAATAACTTTTACATCTATATCTTTATAGCCTTTAGCTCTCAACTCTTTTTCCTGTTGAGATTGAAGCATCAAAATAAGCGAATCTTTAGTAATCACTTGAGCGTCAGCCTTTGCAATTCCGAAAGTTAAGATTGATATTAATAATGTAATTAAAAGTTTTTTCATTCAGTTATTCAAATCCTATACTATTTGATTTGTTTGTCTCAAAATGTCTGATGAAGCTGTGATGATTTTAGAATTAGCTTCAAATGCTCTTTCTGCCTTAATCAAATTAATAAGTTCGTCAACAAGTTGAACATTAGAACCTTCAAGATAATTTTGCTGTAAAGAGCCATATCCGTCTTCTCCCGGAGTTCCTTGAATAGGCGTTCCCGACCCCGGAGTTTCTACATACAAGTTATTACCGACAGAAAGAAGCCCCGCAGGGTTTTGAAATTTAACGAGTTGAATTTGACCTACGACATTAGGATTAGGGTCTGTACCAACTTTTACAGATACATTACCATCAGATGAAACTGTCACTTCTGATGCATTTTGAGGAATAGTAATTTGCGGTTGTATTAGTTTTCCGTCTGTTGTGCAAAGTTGTCCCATTGAATCCACTTTAAAAGAACCGTCTCTTGTATAAGCTGTAGAGCCATCAGTTTGCATTATTTGAAAAAATCCTTGACCTTCTATTGCAATATCATAAGGATTCCCTGTAGATTGAATGGTTCCGCCTGTAAAAACTCTTGTTGTAGCAGAAGTTTTTACCCCAAGCCCTATTTCAATACCAACCGGCTGATATGTACCTTGGTTAATCATTGCACCTGGTGTTTTTACAGCTGTTGAGAGCAAATCTTGAAACTCTGCTCTTGATTTTTTGTAGCCTGTTGTATTTACGTTCGCAATGTTATTTGCGACTACGTCTAAGTTATTTTGTTGTGCCATCATGCCTGTTGCTGCTGTCGTTAATGCTCTAAGCATATTTTTCCTCCAAAACTAATTTATAGTCTAACCTTACCCAAATTAATAGCCGTCTGCAAAAGAGTCGAGTTATTTTTCACCATTTTACTCAAAGTTTCATACGTTCTTGAAACATTGATAGAGTTAATCATTTCAGTAATTGTATTGGTGTTAGAAAGTTCGACTGCACCTTGTTGCAGTGTAAATTTTTCCGCTTTTAAAGGCGGATTTGTTTGAATATCAGTCGGCACAAATTTACCCGCACCGAGTTGTCTCATATTTTCTTTATCTGAAAAATCATACAAAGCCAATTTTTGAAGAAGCTTTGGATTATTCGGATTACTTATAACAATTTGCCCATCACCTTGGAATGTAACTTGGTCAACGGTAGATTGTTCACGGCGAAGATTGATATCGACAGTCTTGTCTCTAACATCAAGAACATATTCGCCTTCTCTTGTTACAAGCTTGTTTTGATTGTTTATATAAAATTGTCCATTTCTTGTGTACGAAATATTTCCGTCCAAATCTTGTATTTTATAGAATCCATCTCCTTCAATAGCGACATCTAATGGATTTGAAGTTCTATCAAGAGTTCCTTGAGTAAAAGCCAACAAAGATTTATCTGTTTGAGCCCCCATTGAAATGTTGCCTACATATTTATAATCGGCTGATTTGATATCAGCTCCCGGAGGAGAAGTTTGTTCAACTCTCGCATCATACAAACTTTTAAAACGCAACGCAGACTTTTTAAAGCCTGCCGTATTGACATTTGCAAGATTGTGAGCAATTACATCATTTTCATCCATTAAAGCTTGCATGCCTGTTGCTGCGATTTGAAGACCTCTTGTTATCATCAGATGCCTCCTTTAAAGTTTTGATAATTAGCCATTACATTTTTGACATAATTTTTTGTTTCGTTATATGGGGGAATACCGCCGTATTTGTTGACAGCACCGGGGCCTGCATTATACGCTGCTAAAGCAAACTCTTTGTTGCCGTCAAATCTATCCAAAAGCCCTCTTAAATATTTTGTGCCTCCTGCTATATTTTGCTCGGCATCATAAGCATTATTTACGCCTAAAGACATTGCCGTAGCAGGCATTAACTGCATAAGTCCCATAGCTCCGCAGTGAGAACGAGCTTTCGGGTTAAATCCTGATTCTTGCTTTACAAGTGCTTTTACAAATGAAGCATCAAGATTATTTTTTTCTGCGTATTTATCGATTAAAGAATCAATATCTTTTCTTGTTGAAGACTTTGTTGTGTCATTAACAGCAGGTGAAAATATTTTTTCAGAAGGTGATTCAGCTGCCTCAACATTTTTTTCTGCCATTGTATTGTTTAATATAGCTTGGAAATCAGAATCCACTTTCTGAGCAGCAAAACCTGACAATTCCTGAAACTGTCTTTCTATTGATTGCATTCTGCGTAGTGCAATATCTAATCCTGTCAATTCCATTGACATTATTCTGTTTTCCCCAAGTTATTTACTTACCATTTTGCGAGGGAGCCTATATAGGTACTCTATGCCTCACTAATAAATTACTATATTTAGATGACCCCATTCATCCACCAAGTGATTGAAATAACCACCTTTCTATAGACCATCAGGTCAATATTTTTTATAAAATATCATTTTTAAGATGTATTTTCTCAAAATATTGCTCAATGTCGTTAAAATGTGCTAACATTAATTTTATGAAAAACATAAAAATCGCAATTCTTTTAGACGGTTTAAACCATGGCGACAACACAGGGCGTGGGGCGACTTCCTACGCTGTGAATTTTATTGAAAATTTAACCAAAAATTTTCAAGTCGACCTTTATTGCAAGAGTAGCGACTTGGATAAATTCTTTGACATAAATGTTATTAAACTTGAAGACATAAATGTAACTAGCTCTTTTTTCGAAGATAAAGGCTACTCATTTGTTTGGGATTGGACAGAGAGCTTTTTCAAATCTGATGAATATAAAACCTTCTTCCTAAGACATTCCCACTCCAAAATATATAGAGAATTTGTCGTCAGAACACCTTTTGAAATGTTTTTTAAAAAAATATTTTCAAGAAGCAGATTGATGAACAAAGAAAGAATTGAAGAAGTTCAAGAAGAATTTAATGATTATAATTTTCTAATCGCAAATTCCTCGATTGCTAAACGTGATTTTGTAAACTACTGCAAAATGCCTTTCGAAAATGTTGACGTCTTATACCCCTGTTTAAAAGAATTTAAACCATATAAAAAAGCGGAAAATAAAACCTTTACTTTCGGAATGAGTGCAACTACTTTTGCCCTTAAAGGCGGCTATACTTTTTTAGAAGCCTTACATAAATTAAACAAAACTCATAAAGACTTTAAGGCTAAAATCATTTACCCTAATCATAAAAAAACACCATTTTTTAAAATATTATTATTCTTGTTAGGATTGCAAAATAAAGTTGAATTTTTAGATTTCCAACCTGATATGAGCGATTTTTATACCTCTATCGATTGTCTTGTATGCCCTTCCAGAGAAGAAACTTTCGGGCTTGTAATACTTGAAGCAATGGCATCAGGGCGTCCTGTCATTGCATCATCAAGATGCGGGGCTGTCGATATAATCGCACACAACGCCAACAGCTGGATTTTCGATTATGAAACCAAGCCGGTTAAAAATTTATCTGAAACGATGAAAGAAGTTCTTGCCTGCAATAATCTTGATGAGATTTCCGAATTTGCTTATTTAACAGCTAAAAATTTCAACATGGAACGCCATAGCGAAGATTTAAAAAAGATTCTCACCTCTCATTTGAAGCAAGAATCTTTAGTTTAGAACCTGATTTCGTTAAGAGTTTAATTCTGCTAAATATTTTATTCTCGAAATGAAAGCAAATAATTTACACCTGATTTTTACATTTTAGAATTTATCAACAACCGCCTTTGGTCCTACAACGCTCATCACGTATGGCTCTGAGAAATATTTATTTGCTGTTGAAATAATATCCTGAACCGTTACGCTTTCGATTAATTTTGGAAATTCATTCATGAACATATAGCCTCTGTCTGAAACCTCAAACCAACCTATTGTAGAGGCTTTGTCCATATTTGTTTCTAAAGAAAGAACATAATTCCCCAAAAGTTTATCTTTTGCTTGAGTAAGCTCTTTGTCACCAACAAACTCTTTTTTAAGCTTAGTAATTTCACTCATCAAGCCATCTCTGGCGACAATTGCAGTTTTAGGGTTTGTGCCGATGTAAACAGCAAAAGCACCCTTATTGAAATTGGGAGCATAAGTAGACCCGACCTGATAAGCAAGTCCCTCTTGGTCCCGAAGCTCTGTAAACAAGCGAGAGCTCATCCCTCCACCCAGCAAAGAATCAATAACCTGCAGAGTAGCCCAATCTTTTTTATTGAGAACACCATTGACCCTCCAGCCTATAACAATCCAAGCAGTTTGGGTATCTTTCGGAGTCTTAACCAATAAATTTTGATTTTTTGGGGTAAATTGTGATGAATAGTTTGCTAAAACAACTTTGTGTGCATTTTGTTTCGTGCTGAAAAGTTGTGAAAAATAATTAATTAATGTCTTATCGTCAACATTTCCATTTACTGAAATAACTATATTTTTGGGACTAAACAAACCGTCATAAAAAACTTTTACATCATTTTGTTTAATTGAAGGAATAGTTTTTTCCAATACTTTTCCCGAATTTCCGTAGGCAGTGCCATCCCACATAGCTGTTTTAAATTCTTCAAAGACAACGCTCGTCGGGTTATCACGTGTCTTTTTTATATTATCCATTTTGTCTTTTTTAACTTTTTCGATATCATAAGCGTCAAGATTTGCATTATTCAAAACCTCATTCAGCAAATCAAATGCCGTATCACGTTCATTTGCTGTATATTTAACCCCTATTGAAAACGTATCAGCTTTTGCCTGTGGGACAATTCGGACTCCGGTTTCTTCGAGCATTAAAGCTAATTCTTGAGTTGTATATTTTTGAGTTCCTTTTAGCATAGCGTCGGCGGTAACTGTGCCTAAGCCTTTAATTTTTTCCGTAAAATTACCGCCCTTTACAGAAATATCCATCGCAACAATATCATTAGATTTGTTATGATTAATAATCAAATCAGCTCCATTTTGAAGCTCATATTTGATAATATTACCGTTTTGCGAAATAACTTTTGCAGAATAATCCTTTTTAGTAGAGTCTTTTTTGTCAGCCAATTTAACATTTTCCGGCATAATAACCGACTCGACCATAGAATTTGTATCAAGGTATTGTTTTGCTGCATTTTGAACATCTTGAACAGTGACTTTTTTCATATTGTTCAAATAGTTAGCATAATAATCCGAATCACCGGTCAAAATCATTGTATAGCCTATTTCATTAGCGATATTGGAGATTGATTCTCTAGAATAATAGGTATCTCTTTCAACAATTTTTTTTGCTTTTTCAAGTTCTTCTTCGTCAACTCCTTTGAGCTTAATTTTATTAATCTCAGCCAAAGTTGAATCTTTTATTTTATCCGCATTTTCAGGTGCAAAATTAGCAGTAACATAAAAAGTAGAATCTTGTTTATAAGAAGAATGTCCCGAACCTATTGAATATACAAGCTGTTTTTGTTCTTTTAAGGTTTTATATAATCTTGAAGTTTTGCCATCACCCAAAATAGTTGCTAACAAATCAAGCGAATAAGAATCTTTACTTTTTGCATTTTGGCACCCTTTAAACCCGAGAACCATATATGCTGTTTCCACTTTAAAAGGAGTTGTTATTTCAACAGGTCGAGAAGGTTTCTTATCCATTTTATAAATAGCTTTAGGGGCTTTTTGAGCGACATTTCCTTCTTTTACGAAATATTTTTTAACAGAATTTAAAGCTTTTTCGCTATCGACATCCCCGACAATAACAGTGGTCATATTAGATGGGACATACCATTTATTGTAAAACTCCATAATATCTTCACGAGGAATAGTTTCGATTACATTTCTTGTCCCAATAACTTCACGCTTGTAAGGATGTATTTTATACATTGCGTCATTCATTTTGTTATACATAACTGTCGTAGGATTATCATTGTTTTTAGAAATTTCTTCTAATACAACTTTTCTTTCTTTTTCAAGTTCTTTTCTCGGAATCAACGGATTTAAAAGCATATCAGAATGCAAATCCATAGCGAGGTTAAAGTATTTTGAAGGAATTAAAATATAATAATGAGTAAAATCCTTGCTTGTAGCCGCATTTGTAATTGCACCTTTAGACTCAAGAATTCTATCAAAATCTTTAGCTGGATGTTTTAAAGTGCCCTTAAAGAACAAATGTTCCAAAAAGTGTGCAACACCTGTATTTTTGTCAGTTTCGTTTACAGAGCCTGTATTTATCCAAGTGTCAATAATCACCATCGGGTTGTCATGGACTTCTTTAATAATAACTGTTTGACCGTTTTCAAGTTTATACGTATTGTAATCGGCAGCAAAACCAGCTAAACCGAAAAACAACACTATAAAAGTTATAAATATTTTTTTCATTCTAAATCCTCTTTTCTTCATAGTATCATTTTAGCTTGATAATTAAAATTGTCTATAAAGTTATGTCTAAATATTTTTTGTTTAACCCAAAAAATAAAACTTGCATTTTTTGATAGTTTATCTGATAATTAGCTTGTGGAAACGGTGGTTCACTAAGCCCAACACCACAAAATATGACTATAATGGCAAGGTAGCTCAGTTGGTCAGAGCGCACGGCTCATACCCGTGAGGTCGAGAGTTCGAGCCTCTCCCTTGCTATTTTTTGTGCCTATAAAAGAAAAACCTTTTCTTGTACTTGCTATTTTTATAGCATTGATGTACAAAATAATAATATAAGAATTGCGGGAGTAATTCAGTGGTAGAATGTTTCCTTCCCAAGGAAAATGTCGCGAGTTCGAGTCTCGTCTCCCGCTATTAAATTTAACTTAAAACAAAAACGGTACTCAAAAAATGAATACCGTTTTTATATATTTTATTTATTATTAACTAGCCGATTACTGGCGGATTAAATACTCTTGCACCCAAATCTTTATCCAACATTAACAATGCTTTTTTGTCATCGCCTATAAATCTCAAGGTTCTTAAAACGTTTGTAACATTAGCTTCTTCTTCAACTTGTTCTTTGACATACCAATCCAATAAAGATAGAGCGGCTCTGTCTTTCACTTCTTCTGCGACATCAACAAGAGCGTTAATCTTTGAAGTAACAAGTTCTTCATGTCTTAAAACATGTTCAAAAATAGTAAGCGGACAATTTCCTTCCACTTTAGGTGCATCTATTTTTAGCAAATCAACTTTTCCGCCACGTTCATACAAATAATCGTACATGCCTGTCGCATGTGCGTGTTCTTCTTGAACTTGGACATCAAACCAATTTACGAAACCTGGCAAATTCAATTCTTTAAAAAAGCCTTTCATAGCCAAATACAAATATTCAGAATAATATTCAGCATTTATTTGTTCATTGATAGCTTTTTCTAATTTTTCATTTATCATTTTTACCTTCTTTCTTATAAAACAAATCCATACTAGACAGTTTGTTCGACTTCTTTCTGATAATGAATAAGGCATTTTGCAAGTTGGTCTGGGCAACTTGTGGATTTAGGACCACAAGTTATGCCTTGCAATTTTTCAATCACTTCATTGACGGACATATTTTTTACCAAGCTACAAATTCCCTTCGCATTTCCGTCGCAACCGCCTATAAATTCTGCAGAAATAACTTTATTGTTTTCTATTTCTAAGTTAATAATTTTAGAGCATACGCCTTGAGGTTGGTACTGAATTTTCATGTTATATTCTTATTCCTTTTTAAATGCCTGTTAATGAGTTAAATATATCAGTATTAACATCTATTTGCAATTTGTTTTTTCCAATTTACAAAGAAGTATATACCTAAAAAGAAATAAATTATTCTTACAATCAAAATGGCAAAAATATGCTCTCCTTGACTAAAAGCATTAAACCACATAATTACAGATAGAATATTTACAAGAGTCCACACAAGCCATTGTTCTATATCTCTTTTGACGGTAAGGTACATGCCGAGCAAAGACAACACCGTCATCGAAGCATCTACAAAAGGGCACATATCGCCTATTTTTTTAAAGAAAACATAAGCCATTATAGTTGCCGCTATCGTCAAAAGGGTTATTATTACTCTTTCTTTGGATGATAATTGCGACTTAATAATTTCATTAGTAGTTTTTTGGAGGTTTTTTCTCCATGTAAAAAATCCTATAATTTCCATTGGGAAATAATATCCCAAATGCAAAGCGAAATTGCCGTATAAAGCAATTTTATACGAAATATAGGCACAACATAGAGTGCCGACAACTCCGAAAAAATAGCACGAAACCCTTCCTTTACCAGCCATGACCGTGTATATAATCCCAAAGACAGCAGAAGTTAAAGCAAAACCAGAATCCTCTTTATAAAAAGAAGCTATACTGACGGCAATTACAGCAAGAAGTAAAAAAGACACTTCAAAGTGCGACCAGCCTGAAAATTCAGATTTTATAAAATTCTTTATATTAGATTTATCATTTTGCATAATGTTGTTGCTTATTATCTTTCACCTGTGATAACTTAGCGGCTCCAAGTGTTGAGAGCATAGGTATCAAGACATAATAAACCCCGCTCAAAATAAGTATAGGTTTCATAATTTTTATACCGTTTAGATATTTATATAACTTTGGGTCACTTTTGTTTGCTTCCACAAATTTTTCGGTAAATTTCTGAACAGGCTTGTCAATAGCTGCATTAACAGCATAGCCTCCTGCAATAGAAAGCCCTGTAGAAATTAAAGAATTGTAAACCAATGGTTTTTTATCTTTGTCTTTTATCTTTGAGCTCAATAAAGTTATCCCCGTAAAACAAGCTGTTGCGAACACGTCTTTTATGTTCATTGCATGCTGTAGGAAGTTACTGTCAGAGTATTTAAGAGCAATGTCTTGAACTTTTTTGTTATTAATTATTTTTGATACATCTTTAGCCAATTTGTCAGATTTAAGAGCCCCTTTAAAAGTTACTTGAGATGTTTTAGGGTCAACTTTTTGAACATTTTGCTTGTCAGATTTATCAGTTTTATTAAACAAAAGCTTCACAAAAGGAGTAATCAAGGCGGTAGTCAAAATTGCTTTAGGCAAAACTGAAATCATCTCAGGACTCAATTTTGTGATTTGTTTAACAAAATTAAAAGCAGAAGCTTTGTCTAATGTTTCACTTCCGTTTTTCAATGTTTTTATAGTCATTGGTTTTAAATATTGTTCCGGTTTATCCGTTATTTTATTCATTGCTTTTGAAACAGGGTTAAAAATAGCAGCTGTAAGCCCAAAGCCAACAAGACTGGAGGCAATAGATTTAGCAGAAGCTATTTGTTTATCTTTTTTTTCGCTTTTCGGGGTCATCAAAATAGCCAAAGGACGAACAAAAGTAGACAGCAATAAAGTAACTCCTGTCGTCACCAACGCTCCGTTTTCAGCCGCAAACTCCAGCCCTTTTAAAAGTTTTTTGTTGTTTAAAGAACCTTTAAAAGTTTTATTTGATGGCATATTACTGTATTGAGATGTCTTGATTGAGGTTATTTTCATATCTATATGATTATAAATTAAATACGACTTATTATTCTCTTATTTAAACAATTATAAAGATTTATTTTGCCATAAACGATTTAGTGCTTTGGAAATCTTCATTTTTCGTTGCTTTAGCAACTCATTTATTCTATAATCTCAAGTACAGTTTACGAAATTTATTTTTATTTCTGAGAGGTATAATAGATGAAAAAGAAGATTTTATCAGCATTTTTAGCGTTTTCGTTAATGCTATCAAATGTGGGGGCTGTTTTAGCAGCAAACTTAAACGACATTAACCCTAATTTCTTTGCAAATGAAGAAATTAATAATGTTGTTGACAGAAAGGTAATAATTCCTTACCAAGACAATACATTCCGCCCATGGGTTGTTGTAAACAGAGCAGAATTTACAGGAATGTTATTAAGAGCATTAGAGCTTGACCAAACTCCTATCACCATTAAAACTGCTTACAAAGATGTGAACGAAAAAACAACGGGATACAAAGATATCGTAATAGCTGAACAAATCGGCTTGGTCTATGGATACAAAGACGGTACTTTCCAACCCAAAAGAATTATCACAAAAGCTGAAACATCTTCTATTATGAGCCACATAACAAAAGATACGGTTATTGACAAAACAATTCTTGAACAATTTAACGATTATAAAATGATTCCGAAATGGGCAGTTATGCCATACGCAAAAGCTGTTAAATACGGTTTATATTGCAATATTCCTAACCCAAAAATATTGAACCCGAATGCTCAATTAAAAAGAGTTGAAGCTGCGATTTTATTAGCAACATTAATGAAAAAACTTGAATATTTGAATGAACAATATAGAAAACAAAAAGCAGCTGAAGAAGAAGCTGCTGCTGCAAAGAAACCGGAACCGCCAAAAGAATACATCTTGGGCACTGAACACTTGGAAACATATCCCTATGCAGCCGTTAATAAAGTAACAGTTACAAATTTCCGTAAAATATTACTTGCAAAAAATGTATTCCAAGTATCTTTCCTTGACACATTTATGTCAAAGAAACACCAAGTCGGCGATGTTGTTCAACTATATTTCAAACAAGATGTCAAAACTAAAGAGGGAACCTTGATTTTCCCTGCAAACACAAAATTGTATGCAACAATCAAAGAATTAAAGAAACCTGGTTGGGTAAACAAAAACGCAGAAGTCTATTTGGATTTTACAGAAGTTCAATATCCATCAGGCAAGAAAATTCCTTTTGTTGCAAGAGTTTTAAATAATTACGATGGCGTGTTAAAAGAAAACTATTGGCAAAAACCTTTAGTCTACACAGCAGCAGGTGCTGCAGTCGGAACCGGCGTAGGGCTTGGAATTGGCGGCGGAACAGGTAAAACATCTACAGGGCTTGCCATCGGACTTCCTGTCGGAGCCGGTGTAGGCTTGGCAACAGGATTTTTAACCAAAGGTGTCAATTATAAAGCGAAAGCAAATGAAAACGTTTACGTTGAACTTAAACTTGATTGCAATTTATACAACGAAGGTCAAGAACCTAAAGACCAACTATAGTTTTCACAAATAATATATTTTAAAAATCCTCCTTAATCATTTGGAGGATTTTTTTATTCGGGCTTTTATTTTTTGTTAAAGTCGCATATAATTTATTTATGACAAATTTTCAGCCATACTTAAACGATATAACTGCTAAAGACGAAAAAAAAGCATTAATCGCCGCAAAATATCTTTTGGATAACGGTGATGTTGAATTTTTTAAAGCTTTAGTTAATAAAACAGAATTTATGTTCGATTTTATAAAACAAAATCTTGCAAAAAGACTGGAAAAAAGCTCTGATGAAAATAATTATAAAAACATAATAAAATTCTTTGATATATATTCTCAAGATTTTGATGAAACTTTTGCTATTATTTTAGCAAAATTTGCATCTGAAAATTTAACAGATGAAATATTTGATTTGCTTGAAAACGGTACACCAGAACAAAAAACGTATTCGGCTAAATATTTTTCATTCATTCCTGATACGATTGCTCTTGAAACGCTTAACGAGTATTGTTTTTGTGACGATGAAGCGTTAGCTTTCAATGCTTCTCAAGCTTTAGGAAAAATGGAAGACGAAAAATCTTACCAAAAAGCTCTTGAAATGCTTGAAGACAAAGATGATTTTGAAAAATTAAAAGCCGTAAAATTCTTCGTTGCATACGCTAAAAATGCACCCCTAGAAGCTGTTTTTAAATCAATGAAAGCCTCTGCAATGCCTGAAAACATTGCAGGAGAAATACCCTACCTTGTAAACCTTGTTTCTATATTAGACTCTGACCACAAAAAAAATGTGTTAATTACAATTGACAATATTATCGGTGGACTCGGTGAAATATTGCCTTTATCTCAAATCTTTCAATTTGAATTGTACGATATTTTATCCAGACTCATTGATACCAACAAAACCGACAATCATTATAAAAGCAAAATAGCTCAAATTTTATTAAAAGCATTGGCTAAATTCCAAATGCTTTGCCAAAGTGATGAATATACGTTTGACGAAGATAAAAATACAAAACAAGAACTCACTGAAATTCTGGCTCTTTTAGAAAGACAAAACAAAGCATTTTGGGATGAACAAAAAACGGCGATTCTTGACGAACTTTCACACTGCAAACATAGAATAATCGGAGCTCTTGAAGTAATAAAAGAAATAAAACTTGTTTCAGCAGCAGAAAAAGTCAAAACCCTTTTAACATACGAAAACGAAATTGTTGTTTGTGAGGCAGTTTCAACCCTTCAAATTCTAAACTCATTAGACGGAATAAAAAAAGAAAATATATTAAACAAACTTTCTGACGAAAATATAAAAGCCATAATCAACAGCATTATGCCTTAAAGTTCGGCTCTTACAATATTTAAAGGCACATATGTAATATCAGAGCTTCCTTCTCTGATGATACCGAGGATAATTCTTTCTTCGTTAGACAGATTACCCAAAACGTCTTGCAACCTCCGAGCAGAAGATATTTTGACATTATTAACGCTTACCAATGTATCTGAGTGGAGCACGCCGGCTTGATGAGCAGGAGTCCCGTGGACAACATCTTTTATTTTGAGAGCATTCCCGGTTTCCTCAACACCTACGCCAATAACCACAGGTCTATCTCTATATATCATGGACATTTTAAATCTAGAAAGCGATTGATTTACATACGCAGTATCAATCGCTCCTAAAACCGCAATTAACAATAAAGCCGTCAAAACAAATTTAAAATTATTCACTATATAACCTCTGTTTTTATTATAAAGAAGCAAATCAATGCTCATCCTTTATAAATAGTAAGCTTAGTGAACTATTTTAGAAAAATCGGCAATAGATGCAAATTTTTTCTTTGTTTGTGACAAAAGATTAATTCTGTTTTGCTTAATATTTTCATCTTTATCCATAACAAGAACCTTGTCAAAGAAATCATTAATTGAAGTTATTGAATTTTCTAAAGCAACTGTAAGTTCACTATATGAAATTTTATCAGTATCAATAGACTTTATATATTCCCATAAAGCATTCTCTTGTTGGGTATTAAATAATGACTCATTGGGGAGTTCATGTGACTCATTGTCTTTGATAATTCTAATTACACGATTAACTGCTTCATGGAAACTGCCGTAGTTTTCTTTTTCTACAAGAGCAGAAACTATTTGAAGTCTTTGAACAAAATCTTTCAAATCAGCTAAAACATTTTTGTTTAAGCAAGATTCAATTACGTCATGCTTATAATTGTCAGAATAAAGCACAATCAAACGTTGCTCAAAGAATTCTTTGATAGTTTTGTACAACTTATCCTTATCTTCAATTTCAATAGGCATAAGGTCTATAGACTTTTTAATAAGTTCATCAAGATTTATATCCAAATTATTTAAAATTATAGTTTTTAAAACACCCAAAGTTGCACGTCTTACGCCAAGCGGGTCTTGAGAGCCTGAAATTTTCTTCCCCTCAGAGAATACGGCCACGACAGTATCGACTTTGTCAGCAATACCAACAACTTGACCTTCAATACTCTTAGCAATTTCAGCGTCAGCATTTAGCGGGTAATAATGTTCTTTTATACCATCTACGACTTCTTGTTTTTCACCTGAGATTTTAGCATAATCAGAGCCGATAAAGCCTTGAAGCTCTGTAAATTCAAAAACCAAGCTGGTAACTAAATCCGCTTTACATAACAAAGCCGTTCTTGCGATTGTATCAGAATTTATTTTTAATTCATCAGCTATAGATTTAGAAAGTTTAACAATTCTTTGCGTTTTATCATAAACAGAACCCAAACCTTTTTGGAATGTAACACCTTTCAAATCTTCGACGTAATCGACTAAAGATTTTTTCGTATCTTCATCAAAAAAGAAAATAGCATCTTCAAGACGAGCGGTTACGACTCTTTCGTTACCAGCTTTAATATTGTCAATAGCATCGCCTACATAATTTGCCATGGTGATAAATTTATTCAACAATTTCCCATCTTTATACAAAGGGAAATATCTTTGATGAGTAGCCATGACGGTAACTGTTACTTTATCAGGGATATTCAAATATTTTTCTTCAAAATCACAAACAACAGGAACCGGCCATTCGGTAAGATATGTAACTTCTTCTAAAAGTTCATCTTCGATAGCAACGTCAGCTCTGATTTCTTGAGCTTTTTTTGTAGCAGATTCAACAATTTTCTTTTTTCTTTTTTCAGCATCAACAATTACATGGGCTGATTCCAAAACAGCTTCATATTTATCAGGTGAGTCAATAACAACAGAAGTTTTGTCACTAAATCTATGTCCTCTTGAAACATTAGAGGAAACGATATCTGCGATTTGAATTTCCAATTTTTCATTGTTAAATATAGAAACAATCCACCTGATAGGACGTTGGAATTTGACATCCAAATCCGCCCAACGCATAAAGTGAGAGCCTCTAAGCTTCATAACGAGTTCAGGAATAACTTGTTGCAAAATAGCTTTTGATTCTTTACCTTTTTGCTCGACATTTGCCCAAACATAATTATCTTTTTCAAACAAAGCTTCCGGAGCAACATTATTTTTCTTAGCGAAACCTTCAGCAGCCTTTGTAAGATTGCGATTTTCATCATAAGCAATGTTAGAAATAGGTCCTTTTATTGTTTTTTGAATATCATCTTGTTTCAAAGCAATATTTTCAACAAGAAGCGTCATACGACGAGGTGTGGCAAAAGTTTTGATTGAATCAAACTTAATTTTATTTTCCTCTAAAGATTTTCCCAATCCGTCTTTAAGTTGAGTAACCGCAGTAGCAATAAACTTATAAGGGAGTTCTTCGGTTCCGATTTCAATCAAGTATTTATTCATAATTTGCCTCTTTATCAAATATAACAATTAATAAAATTATTATACCTTAAATAGATTTGCTGTAAAATTAAGAAAAGATATTGCAAAAAAAAATTCCTTGTTTTATAATACCTTTACAACTTAATATAAATGGGATCGTAGCTCAGTCTGGTTAGAGTGTCTGCCTGTCACGCAGAAGGTCGCGAGTTCGAGCCTCGTCGGTCCCGCCATTTACAAATTGACCCTTTTTAAGGGTCTTTTTGCTATGTGTAGTCTGTGTTTCAGCGAGTTCGATTGTTGGTTTTTCTGTCGCAGGTTTCAACATGTCATAAAATAGCGAAACTGGCTCTATGTCTAGTTTCTTGTCTTTATACGTCAAGTTCGATAGAACTATCTTTGCAATAGTTTTTTTGTCCTCGATTGTTCCATCCATAAAAGTTTTATAAGAATTTTTGCACCATTTCAATAACATTTCTGCATTATCATAAAATTGATTATCAAATTCATTTACTTTTTTTAGTTGCTCATACAAATTTTCTTTTTCGGCATGCCACGTTCTATTTTGAGCAACCCAAAAATCTTCTGGTATATTTCCATCCAATTTATCAATATAAGCCCTCTCAATTCGTTTCTGGATGACCTGTATTTGATTGTTTATTGTTTTCACCATGTCGTGATTGTAATTATTTTTCTTTTCGTGAACTTGAACAACTGCATCCAAAACAGAACGAACAAACTCATCTGTGAACTCTAGTCGCTTTAAGAACTCAGCAATCGCTTTATCTATCTTATCTTGGTTTATATATGATGTTTTCTTGCAGCCATCACGATTGTAATCGTTGCAATGATAATAAACATACTTTCCTTTTTTGAGTTCTGCAACCATCAAATGACCACACTCACCACATTTTATCAATCCAAGGTAAGGAAATTCGACAGAATGAGTTCTTGCTCTTGTCAAAGTTCCCAATCGCTCCTGGATCATGTTGAAAGTTTCATCACTTACCAATGCCTCATGCTGTGCATTATCGCAGACGATTCCTTTATAAATAAATCTGCCTGTATAAAATATGTTTTTAAACATTCTTTCTAGTGCAGATTTTGAATACTTATTGCCCTTGCGTGTTCTAAACCCCTCTTTGTAAAGAAGATTGTTTATATACAATGCAGAATATTCCCCGGATGCATACATATCAAAAGCCTTTCTAATATATTCGGCTCTTGTTTCATCAATAACAATAATGTTTTTTTTAGTCATAGAATCCGGAACATTCAAATAACCAATGGGTGCTGTGCTTGGGTAAATATTATCTTTTGCTTTTTTAAGTTGCCCTTTGTTTACTTCCTCCGACAAATTGTCAATATAATTCTTTGCCATCAAAACTTTTATTCCATGAATCAGTTTTTCATGGGAAGATGACTTCTCTGAAATTATAGTGTTTTCTTTTATTAAATGTACTTCCAGATTATCAAAATCATCTAACAATACATAATCCTTTAGATTCCTGTATATTCTGTCAGTCTTTTCAGCAAGAATTATTTTTACATCTGGATGGCTACGCAGATATTTTATCATTGAATTAAATTGATGCCGTCCTGCTTTTTTTGCAGTTTCAGCCTCACAAAAATCCATAACAATATTATAGCCATTTTTCTTGGCATAATCTTTTATAAGTTCATCTTGTGCATCTAGTGAATAGCCTTTTTCCTGTTCTTTAGAAGAAACACGTCTATACTCTACTGCCGTACAATTTTGTTTTAATGTCATACTTTAAATATTAAAACAAAAAATTTTTAGATGCCATACGCATGAAGTTTTGTTAATTGTTATTCTTTTTAAAGTCCTTTATAAAATTACAAAATATCATCAAGGCTATAGCCTTAACGAAGTGAAACACATCTGCACTACAATTATATTCATGTAACCCTTGCCTAATCATTCCAGCAATCATAACAACAGTTCTTTTTCTTATTATTTACCATCCTTTAATAGTTCAGGGTTTTCATAGATGCTACCAACAACCTTTAGAATGCTATAATCATTGATGTCATAGTATTCATCTTCCCCTGATTTTAGAAAATATCCACAACATTCATCTAGCCAACAAACTTCATAGAGTTCTCCATAATTATCTTCATTGCAGTCTTTTATAATATCGCCCTCGTAAATTAGCTTGCCGTTCTTATCTTTTAAGCCTGTGCATTGCATTAAAACTATTTCGTTGTTTTTGCAACAGGTTCTAATGCCGTCTATGGTTTCAAAACAAACTAACTCGCTATTAATTTCACCCAATCTTTTTAAATAATGTATTGGTTTACTCTGCATAATCCCTTCTTTGTTAGGGAAATGAGCCCTGAACTTAAATCTATCTTTCATTATTCACCCTCCTTTATTACAAATCTTTCACAAAGTTTTTCTGAAAATTTGCGAATCATATCTCCATAAAGACAACTTTTAAACCTTTCATCTGATTCATAGAGCCTATTATCAACCCTCGTAACATAACGTAGAGGTTGACTAAATGGAATATTCATTTGAAACGTATGGTCGGCTGCACCATAAATATCAATAACATTTTCATTATAAATTTTATGTTCTATAGTCGGGTGTTTTATAAAATTTTCCAACTCTATTAACCTAGCAGATTTTTTATAATAGGAATCAATTAATCTAATTTTATCCATCTTCAATGTACTGTTCTCGAATGAAATATCTCGAAGTTGTTTTTGCATATCTCTTTTAAATCTTCTATTCTTTTTCACTTTATACTCCTTTTCCATAATTTATAATAACAGTTTGGATTCTCTACACATTTGCTGCTATGTATATTTGTCGGCTTACCGTTAATAGACCTTTGCCAAGATTTGCACACATGCAGCAAATCACTCTATCTTTTTTGATTGCAAACTCACAAGTCATAGTTTGCCATCCTCGAATGCTTGTTGAGAATATATTTGAAATTGTTCAATTAAAATCTTGAATGCGTGAACTTGAGATTTTTGAGAAAATGATTCTATAGTCGCAATTTTTTTATCTCCATTATTGGTGTAATAACTTGAAAATTCACATATTTTATAACCGCTAGGCTCTGTTCTTAATTGAATTTTTTCTCTTTGTTTTATATTGCACTCTAAAATATAATATTTATGGTGCGTTTCTGAATGATAAATAGCAGTAGAACAGAAATAATAATGGATGACATCTTTTTCATCTGGCAGTTTTACATTATCAATCTCGTATTCTTCAACTTCCATACTGTAATAATCAGATTTATTAAGCTGTACATAAAGTTCAGCATCTTCTTTTTTACTGAACACTTTTTCAATATGATAATCTGAATAATCACCCTCGGTTACGATATAAACCTTACTCATCAGCAACCCCTAATTTTTCTTCATAATCTTCAATGTAAGATAACACCAATGATGATGGATGTTTAATTTGCTTTAGCAAATCGTAAACACGTTTACCGTCATAGTCAAAAACCTCATCCAATAAAAAGTGTATGTCGTATTCATTTTCTATTTCAGACAAATATATTTCCAGAATTTCTCTACATTGAGGACACATATTTTCAGTAAAAAAGTTTCCTTGCCACACTCCTGCAATATGCACATAACTTTCTCCAACTTGCACAGAAGAATTGCAACAATCACACCTGTGTTCTTTTCTAGCTTTTTTTATTAAATTTTCACTAACAAAATTACTCATTAATTATTCCTTTCAATTCCTTGTAAGCATCTAATAAATCAGTCAATGGGTCTATCAATTCAAATTCAATATCATAGACAGGATTATTATGCTTTAAATCTGTTTGCATTCCATCTTGAATCACTGATATATGTTTTATTTTGGTAAGCAATTCTTTATCTGGATTAGGCACATATCCGTTGCGAAATAAAACTACTTCATTAGGCATAAGATTGTTTAACCTCACTTCAAAATACCTTTTGAAATCTCTATATTCGTGAGTTTTTTCGCCACGTTTTATTTTGTCAAACCATTCTTTTTTAAGATTAAATATCAGCATTATTCTCTCCTTGCATTCCTGCACCCCAACATTTTGAAATTAAGCACATGTAACATATCTCTGTATGCATAGAATCAAAGCAAGAAAGAATCGGATGTTTTTGTCTAAACTTATGGATGTCGCAATCTTCACAATTTTCTGGAAAATTTTTCATTTCTTCACTCCTTTTAATCTTCTTGTCATTAATTCGTTTTCAATTTTTAATTTCATCATTTCAAGAATGTTTGTTTCAAGATTTTTATAAATAAAATCGTCAATAATTTCAGCCTTTTTGACAACAAAATCAGTCACGACCTTGCCCATTATTTCTCTACAATGAAGAATCTCTGGAGTGTTTTCAATAACTCCAAGTTGAAAATAAACAGACTTAATTAATTTACCCATTTTCAACCTCCAATTCTTTTAATATTTTAGTTACTTCTTCTTGAGCAGAAAGAGGTCGTCCACCTATCAACAAACCTTGAATTATTATTAATATCGCTTTCAGCTTTTTGTTTTGATTATTCCTGTTGCAATTTAGACACTCATCTGTTAATGTTTTGTTTAATGCTGTTAATTCTATGATTTTTAAACTATTTTTTTTAATTTCTTCCTCTTTGCGTTGGAGTTGCGCAACCATTGTATTAAGCTCTATACCTTTATTTTGAGAGTTTTTATTTTCAAAAATTTCCTTTTTGCGCAACTCGCAATTCAGCAAAGAGTTTTCTTGTTCTTCTTTGATTTTTAGATTTTCACGTTCTACTTTCCAAGATGGATGTTCCATGAAAAAACCACATCTGGCACACATACTGCCACCTTGCCTGTATGTATGTTCATCCATTTTATGACCTACTATTTTACACAATAGCTTGTTTAGTAACTTTTTAATGCTCACTTATGCCTCCTACTATTTGTTCAAATATGTACTTTCCTATTTCTGGAGTTACACAATTTCTCAAAATTTTTCTTCTGAATTTCGTTTCAAGTTTGTATGATTCCAGATTAAAACCGTAATAATTTTCCATTTTCTTTACACTCTCCCAGATTTCAGTTAATTGCACCTCGAAACCCGGTGTCATTAAAAATCTATTACTCCAGAAAAGATGTCTGTTTATTTTGAATGATGGTGCTATTAAAGGTTTGTAATAAGGTCTTACATTCTCGATTACCCAATCACCTTTAAACAAAGTTTTTAGCAAAATTATTTCTTGGTATAATTTCATATCTGGATAATCAAAACACTCCTTGTTGATATTACCCAAAGTTGCTCTTGAATGAGTTTGACATGGTGGACTTGCCCATATAAAATCAAACTCTCTGAAATGTCTTAACAGATATTCGTGAGCATCGCCAACAATTATCGTATCTTCTGGGTATAAATCTTTATAAATATCTGCAATCTGCTGATTAATTTCTACAGAAGTTATATCGTATTTATCACCCCATAATTTTCTATTGCCTCCAAGACCTGCATACAGATTAAGAATTTTCATTATTAACCCTCTTAAAAGCTAAAAAGCAGCCAACAAATTCATCATCCTCATCAAATGCTTTTAGAATAGGAACTCGATTTCCACTTTCTCTAACTGTATAATAATCAAGACCATAAAAAGATGAAGCAAAAACATCAAAAAAATCATAGTCAAATGAATATTTTTCATCAAAAACAAATCCGAGAATTTTTCTAGGGAATAATTCGCAGAATGCAGGTAAATCATATTGCTCGCCTTTTTCAAAAGGAATTGTACTCATAATATTTTCATCAATATTTTTATATTGTTTCAACAAAGGATTTTCAATTTTATCTTTAGCAACAATAATGATTCCATCACTTATGTAATTTTCATCTGCAACTAATTGTCTTTCACTATTGATTAAATATTCTTCTACTTTTAACATAACTATCTCCTTTATTTTTGTAGTACAAATCTTTTGCCAATATTTCTCATTTCAATCTCTGCAATTTTATAAATGAATGCTGCAGCAATACTAGCATTATCTTTAGAAATGCCTGTCGGTTTTTTTATTTCAACTGCTATATCATCTATTTTGTATTGCATTATTTTTCTTTCTTTTCCTCATATAATTTTTTGTTGATTTCATATCGAATATCGTATAATTCACTTTCGGTATATATGTCCTGTTTTATCGCATAACATTCAAGCAGATATGCATGTTTGTATATATCCAGAAACTTCTGCTTTTTATTCATCAAACTACCTGCATTGTTGTTATTCCATTACCTCTAAACATTGCACAATTTGTCGGGTCATCATCAATGGCACAAATGATTTTGTATTTTTTATTCAAGTCTGCAAGAATTCTATCTTTTACCAATGAACTAGGTGATAAATCTCCCTCTTTCCTCATCAATAAAAGAATGTCATCAAACACAAAAATCCTATGCAACATATTCAAAGTGCTTTTATATATGATGTCGCTACGGCTTGTTACAAAAGCAATCTTGTATCCACCAAAGAATTTTAATCGGTTTATTATTTCAACAACATCATAATTTATTTTGTTATCCATGTTGTTTGCATTTCTATTGAAAAAATCCCATTTTTCTTCTGGTGTTTTATCTGGAGCATTGAATTGTTCATCTTGAAAAATCCATGAAATGTCAACAATAACTCCGTCAATATCGCAGATAATTAAATCTTTTTTCATCTTTCGCACTCCTTAATTAATCCAAGCAGTAAAGAATCGCTGCAACCTCCCTGCAGATATAAATTAAGAACTTGAACTGTCTTTTTTCTCAAAATCTTTTCGTGTCGCAGTTCTCTTTGCAATGAACGGTTTTGATTTACTACTAATTCGTATTGTTTATTCGCATTTTCAATTTTTTGATTTTCAGTTAAATCTGCCATATCAACTTCCTTTCAATCCTCATCAGTGCAGCTATCATCTGCAGACGGTGGAGGAGGACTTCCACCGTTTCGGATTTTTATTTAATGCTCGTCTTTCCGAGCTGCCAACGGTTTTCTTTTTTGTTATTGTGGTCTTCACGTACCCCATAAACGACTTGACCTCACCCTCTATATTCAAATAGGGCTATTTTAGAGGGTATCTTTACCCTAAGATACCTTTTCTTGTTCAAAAACTTTTCTGCAATCAGCAAGTTGTTTGTCAAGTTCTGAACCGATGTATGAAAATTCGCCATCAAATAAATCTCGGTTGCAAATAAATATGCTAGATGAATGGTTATCATAAATTATAATCGAGCCAATATCAGCTTTAGTGAATGCACCTTGCATTTCTGTATTCTCAATCAAGAAATACTTTCTACCATCAAATTGAATCGCACCAATCTGTAATTTATTTACAGATAAAATTCCACTTTCACTGCTTTCAATTTGTTCCCACACTTCCCGCGTAAGTTCTACTGCATCAATAGGGTCTAGTTTTCTCATAACTGGTTTAAATTGTAATGTTTGCATTTTCTTCTCCTTTTTTATCTAATAAAATGCTTGTCTTTCCAAGCTGCCATACAGGAATTTTTAATTTACTGTAATTAATTTCTAACTGGTTGTAGCATACCGTTTGCATCTGTCTGCTGTTCATACCTTGAACCAAGGTGGATTTTTTCTTTCTTCAAAAAATCCAATAAAACCGCCTATTTTCCCATGCCTCTGTGTCTGCTCTGTAAAATAGATAAAGTAATGGTTCCTCTTTTTTACGATTCGCCAGTAATCAATTTCAATGCTGATACTGCGTTGTCGTGGTCAATATCTTTTATGTAAATATTTCCGATATAGTCGAATTCGGTTATTAGTTGCAAAGTCTTTGGAGAATTTAAAAACATTTCATTTTTGGCATCTGCAGAACTTATAACCGCAACTTTACCTTTTGATGTTGTAGATTCCCTCACTAAATAATAAATTGGCTCTGTTGATTCTTTGGCAGATTTGTATATATCTCCAAAAACTATTGAACTATCACCATTTTTGTATCCTGTCGGCAATGCTTTTGCATCTTTGTCATAATTAATTTCAAATATTGACGGTTGATAATTGTTTATTTTTTGGATTGTTTCCTCAAGTTCTGTTTCTTTTTTGCTTAAAAGAGTAGATTGCTTTTCAATAAATTCTTGAGTTCCGTTGATATTATCTACCTCTTTGATGCAAGACTTTAAAGTGCCCCAAGCTTCATTATTTACATTTTCGTGCATTTGTCTTTTTAAATCTTCGATAATGATTTCAAAGGTCGTTTTGTCAGATGCTTTTATAATCTTTTTTAGACGTTCTATATCGTCCTTTAATTCTTTCTGTTTTTGTTCTAATTCCTCTTTTGTTAGTCTGTCTTTAGTCATTATTATTCTCCTTTTCAAATTCTATTGGTTTAAATACTTTATAAACTTGTTCTGATTCTTCTTTAATCTTGTATTGATAACTCTCGCTAAAATCATCAAATAGATTGTTTGCTTGATTTCCACACTTGCTGCACACATATGGATTTATTGTCATCTTGTGGCATTTGCTGCAGATATAGATTTGACTTGGGAATCTTTTATTGAATTCTCGCCTTGTTTCAAATTCTTCTGCTTGCACGATTTTACCCCATCTTTACCTTGATTGTTCGCATTAAACGTGTCTACACTTCGTTTCGCACTCTGCTCACAATCTGCTTTGCGATAATATTCTTCATTGCGATAAAGATTAATTATCATTTTTGGTATTTGTTCCACTTATCAATTCCTTGTTCTCTGTTTTCTGCTGAAATTCGCTTGGCAATGTTTTTTCACAAAAATCTGCTATATCTGCAGGCACAGGTGTTTTTTATATATATACTGTTAGCTTTGCGAAAGTTCATTTCATCAATTAAAATTTCATGTAAGTCTAGTAACCCATCATTCGGTAATCTCTTAACCAACATTTTCATTTTTGAAATTTTCATCTTTTTTTTCTCCTCGTTTTGTAATTAGTACTTTCCATGCGATAAATATCTTGTCTTTGAATCTGCCTGTTAACTGAACCTCATCACCTACAGAAATACTTAATCTTTCCCAACAAATGCATCTTTGAGGAACTCCAGATTGTGATTCACAATCAAATACTGTTTTTACTTTGATTTCGGAATATTCAATAACATCAACCACTGATACAATTTTTGTTGGGATAACAACTGCATCATTCGGATATTCCCAAGATACATATTTATTTCGTCTTTTTAACATATTCTTTTTCTCCCCGGTTTTTTCAAAGTTCTCATCAATATTTGTTTTGGCAAAAAATCACAACAGAAATATCCTGCAGAAAAATTGATTTTGTCTGCATTTTTGCTATCTGGTCTATCGAAATCCATTCGGTTTTCAAATATTAAAAGTTGCAAATCCCTATTTTTGAATAATTGTGCAGGTGCAGAATCAACAAGCCAAGCAACATTCATTATCAAAGCAAATGGTTTGTTAAAACTCAATGCACGTTCAAAAATAAATCTCTTATTTGTAAATGGTGGGTTTGAAATCAATAAATCCCATTTTTCTGGTTCATAATCATAGAAGTCTTGACCATTTTTAATATGAGAAAATACAACATTGAACCCTTTTTCTTTGAACACTTTTACAAATTCAGATTTTTCTGTATCAAACGGACACCAAATTGTTTTACCCCTAAAAGGTTCTAAAAATTCCAATAAAGGTTCAACTGCATATCTTTTGGAATAACATTCGTCATTTTTACCCTTTGATGTATGTAAAAAATTATATTCTGTTTTCGGAAATAGATTTAATTGAGACATTTCATCACCTCATCATGATCAATGTCATCAAAACAACCGTCATATTCGAGTTCGTATTTTTTTAATTTTGCAGGAATAACTTGAAAATCTTTACGGTTTATATCAAATAAAAGATGTTCTGGGTTAATCTTATATACTTTTTCAAATTCATCTTTTGGCATTCTGAAATCAGAATTTTCAAGATGTTGATGGCAAGCCTTTGGTAATAAAATTAATTTTTGTTCTACAATATTTTTTACATTTTTTGTATTCATTTCCCAGTCGGTATATGGTACAAAATGATGTAATTCTGCAAGATAATGATTGTAATCATCTGTTGAATTTATTATTGATGATACATCCTCCAATGTTCCCTCTGGTGTTAGAGCAAAAATCGGATATTTATTTATCTCGTTATTCATTATTTTTGGTGGAAGTTTAGGCATAAATCTTTCTTGCCTCCTCTAAAATCTCTTTTTCCGTAATATCAAATTTTTCCATCAATGGTCTTGCAACAGGATTGATTAAGATTTTGCCTCCTGCTGCCATCAATACTTCGCCATCTTTTTGCAATAAATATTTTTCAGTAACCAAACTTATAGCTGATGCCTTACTGCTCATAGTTTCGCAAGCAATATCAATTTCAGATGGTTGGTTTTCTATTGCAGCTTGTTTTGCAGCTTGTTCTGCCGCAGCAACCTGCTCTGCTTTTATTTCTTTGGCAGTCTTGCGATGTTTTAATTTTCCAAATTCACCATTCACTAAACGTGATAGATTATTTTTTGCAAGCAACCAATTTGCACAAGGTTTGAAATTAATATCCGTATCAAATTTTAAACTTTTCAATGAATATAAAATATCTGGGAATTTTTTGCGTAAATCTTTAATTTTTCCATTATATTTTTTCAAAGCCTCGATTTCTTCTGTTTCGAGAATCGGTTCTTCTCCAAATTCGTCTTTGTATGCCTTGTTGAAGTCAGATAATAGCCATCTAACTTCTGCTGCTTTTGAATTTTTGTCAGCTTGTTCTGTTTGATATTCAAGATTTCGCATTACTCTATCTGAAACATAACAATCATCTTCAATTCTAAAAAGTTCAAAATCTTCAAGAATAGATTTCAGGAATTCAATATCACATCTGTAATCATCTGCATGCATATCAAGTTCAGCTATTTTATAACTGTCTTTATGCATATCCTCGATAATCCACCAGAAAACACATATTGCAGCCTTTGCTTTATCTTCACTTTCTTTTCTAAAAAAATAAAGCATTCTTTTGATTTTTATATCTTCTCTTGCGTACAAATCGTGGGAAAAGAATCTCTCTACTAAATTTGTTTTTTTCTCTTTAACCATTCTCGACATTGTCCTCCCCGGGAATGCCGATTTTTTTAACGAGCTCTACAACAGAATCTTTCATACTGCATTTATCACCTATTATTTCGTACATATCACAGTTTTTGCAGATACATCCGATTTGATAACATTGAACTGCAGCAGAAGTCCATTTAGTTGGAGTTGCAATATTTCTACCTCTAAATCCTATCACTACGCAACTCCATATAATGAGAGTTCTTCTGTTTGTCCTTGTTGTTTCATTTCTGAAACACAATTAGCAAAACATTTCTCAACTCTTTTTTCTGCAATTACGGGTTTAAGGGCTTCAAGTGTTGATTTTCTTGCATATACAGTATGGTGAAAATCCACCTTATCGGAAATTCTTTTTTTGTGTGCTGTACAATAATATTTGTACGTTTGGTCAACCAGAAAAATTAATTTTTCTGAATAATTTAAACCTTTGCTCTGAAATTTTTTAAACACATTAAACATTTTTATCCTCCTAAATTTGAAGTTATTCAATAATTCCTTTAGCTTTTAAATACATATCTAAAGCTGCTCTAGTGTGACTTGAAATACTTCCGTTTTCTTTTTTGATAAGTTTTTCCAATCCATTAAGATGGCTCTCCGTAAAACCAACAGATTGGCTAAACTTTCTTTTTTTTTCTACCACTTTAAATCTCCTATTTTTTGGCATACAAATTCACACAAAGTAAACAGCAATTTTTGCCGTTTTTGCGTGTTTATGTTTTAATATAGTTAGTTAGTTAAACTAACTAACAAAATAAATGGTACACCAAATTAAATCAAAAGTCAAGTAAATTAAATTTATTTTATTTACAAAAATTTATATGTGAGGTCAAAATGTCTGAAATTAATGAAAGATTAAAATCCATTAGAAACCAGAAGAACTTAACACAAGCAGACTTCGGGAAAAATATTGGTGTGTCAAAACAAGCTGTTTCAAATGTAGAAAACAATTTATCAAACCCATCAATAGAATTGTTGAGTAAACTAATGATGTACTATGACGTGAATCTAAATTGGCTTATTTGTGGCAAAGGAAATATGTTTAACACAACACAATTTGAGCAAGTTCAAGATGAATTTGCCCAAAAAGTGAAAGAAATCTTAAAAGATGAGGGGCTTATAAAGTAATGTCGCCGACAGTTTTTAAGATTTTTACAAATATCATTCTTGCAGTTTCTGAATCATATACAGATTCAAGAGCGAATAATATTTGAGATAATTCAGCTAGTGTCATTATTAACTCCTTTCTGTATATAAAAAGTCGTACCGGAGGACAAAATGAAAGAAAAAGTTTGGGTCATATTTTGCATAATCGGATTTATATCAATTTGTGTATGGCTAGATACTGATATAGCAAATATTGTAATTGCATTTATTCAAGAAACAGGTAAAACTTTATTATGTTCACTTGTTTTTCTTATTTTATTTGTTTGTTTCCCTAAATTAGAAAAATTTGTAACAAGAAAAAAGTAACAAAATTTCATGAAGTTCCTTAACAAAAGGGTTGAAATATATGTCTGAACAGTAAATAATACAGGTATGAATATCAAATCAAAAGTTTTTATAATCATCTTGTCAGTTGCAATGTTTATATCTGCAGCTACTGCAGTATTTTATATTCATAAATCAAACAAATTGAAAGATGAAAATGCAGAACTCAAAACCAAAATCACACAACTTGAAAAAATAATGGAATCATACCAGAATGATTTTTATAGGTGCAGCAGCAAATTAGAATCAATGGAAATGGAAAACAATTTAAAAAAAGAAAATAAACAAGAAAAAACTACAAAATACATAACGGATGAAAAAAATCCAAATCCAATATTTTCATATTCAACATCTGTAAAAAGTAATTATGATTACAACAATACAGAACAAGAATTATATGATTTGAACAGAAAAGTAGATAAAATTAACACAAGATTAAATTTAGGATTTAGAGGTTACTAAAAGTAACCTCTTTTTTTATGCAAAAATATGCAGTGCATACATTTATGCATATGCAAAAACCTATGCAAAATTATGCAAGTGCATATGCACTTGCATTGCACACGCATTGCACACGCATTGCACTTGCATTGCATACGCATATGCGTTGCATAAAATTGTGCATTGCAAAAAGGTATGCATAAAATTATGCATCGCAATGCCATAAAATAAAATAAAATAAAATAAAATAAAATAAAATAATAAATTATTTATAAATAAATAATTTATCTTTTATACAAAAAGGATTTTTAAAATTTTCCTTTAAAATAAGGTCAGGATGCGAAAAACCAAACAAAAACGGTTCAGAAAAGGGGTGAAAATTAAAATAAACAAACAAAGAAAAGCAGCAAAACAATGAATAGGCAAGCTATTTAGAAACAAAAGGGAATTTTTCCGCCGCCATTTATTACAAAATGTAAACACGAATTTATTTTCCTGTTTTTCTTATACAAAAACTGAATCTTGAACATAAAAAATATTCTGTTAGTTAGTTAGTTAAACTAGAGATAATTTGAATACTCGCTTAAAGTTCAAAATGTAAATTGTTTTGAAAAGCTGAATAGTTTTTTGTGGGGACACAAACTCGGGAGAGATAACAAAAAGAACTTTCAAAACGTAAATTTACAGGGGTAGTTGTAGGCTAATAGTAAAGCCTATTTTGAGGTGTTCACTTGCTTAATCATTGCAAAAATTTTAAAGAATATGATATTTGGTTTCTTGATGATACCAAACAATTTTCAGAAAGAAAACTTTATCTGGGCAGATGTCCTGTTTGTTTAAAAGATATTGCCAGACTTGATGAAAAAAGAATATCTGATGGAAAAGTATTTCAAGATAAAGCAACAGGATTTAAGCAAGTTGAACGACTTTGTCAAAAAGTTAAACATCAAATAAAAATTACCCAACAGGAAATTACAATCAAAAAAGGTAAACCGTTTGGGCTTTGTTACTGCAGCAACAAAGAAATTCACAACAAACGTGGTGAAGTGATTGAAATTCGCCGTAGACGATGTGATTTTTACGGACAAAATGAAATCATAAAAAGCTGACTCCTCCTTTCTTATATAAAGTGAAACACCAAGGGATAAAGGCTTTTCTTTATCCCACCCTTTTTTGAACAAAGGGGAACATTATGGAAGAAAACTTACCAGAATTAACTGAAAAACAGGATAAATTTTTAAAATATTACTTCCAGAATGGAAGAAATGCATCAAAAGCGTACAGATATGCGTATGATTCAAAAGCAAGTGAGAGAACAGTTTGGGTTGAATCTTCAAGATTATTGAAAAACCCCAAGGTTACCCCATGGATTGAATATTACAAAACAAAAACAGAAGAATTTGCACAAAAAGAAATGGAATATACGGTACAAGATTGTGCGAACGATTTGGATTCAGCTCTCTTGACTGCTCTTGAAAGCCTTGACAAACAAGGAAATCCGAATTTATCTGCAATTTTAAAAGCTATTGAACTCAAGGGAAAATTACATGGAAAGTTTAAAGACCAAGTAGAGCTACATGGTGGGGCAGTTGTTCAGATGTCTGAAATAAAAGTTGATGATAAAAACCTAACTTTCAATATTGGTTCTGAATCGTCAGAAAACAGCGAGGTGAAAGATGACACTGATAGTTCCACAGATGCTTAATCTTCCACCAAAAATGATGCCGATGATAACAGAGTTTAATAACTACACGTATTTTCTTGGTGAGGGTGGTCGTGGAAGTTCCAAAACGCAAAGTGTTGCAAGGTTCTTGTTATTTCTTGCCGATAAAATAAAGCTTAAAATATGTTGTGGTCGTGAAATTCAAAACACCATAAATGAATCAGTAAAAGCAGTTTTTGAAACATTAATAGATGAATTCAATCTGAATTTTACAATCAGAGATAAAGAGATTGTTAGTAATTCAACAGGAACTACCATTTCTTTTAAAGGCTTTAGAGAGCAGGGGAAAGTAAATATCAAAGGTCTTGCAGATATTGATATTCTTTGGATTGATGAGGCAGAGGCTATATCAAAACCAACTCTCGATGTAATTGTGCCGACTATCGTGCGTAAGAAAAATGCAAAAATATTTTTTACGATGAATAGATTTGTAAGAAACGATGCAGTTTATAAATTTTGTGCAGGTCGTGATGATTGTTTGCACATAACCATTAACTATTTTGATAATCCGTTTCTAACAGAGCAAATGTTCAAAGAGGCTGAAATCTGTAAGCATAAGAATTTAAAAGATTACAATCACATCTGGTTAGGTCATCCACTCGATCAAGCTAATGATTTTCTTGTCAGTGCATCACAACTCGATAGAGCAAAATCCCTCGTATTCAATCAAGAAACACATATCACAAGAAAAGTTATGGCAGTGGATTTATCTGCATCTGGTGGAGATTTATGTGTAGCAAAATTGTTTACTCAAAAATCCATAACAGGATGGGAAGAAACAGAAACAGTAACTTGGTCAGAACCAGATACTGACATTACTAAAGGTAAAATTATTGAACTTTATTCAAGATGGGAAAAACCCGACATATTGACAATAGATGCTGATGGACTTGGTTATCCTATATGGAATTCAGTCAAAAAATCAATACCTCATGCAATAGGGTTTAGGGGTGCAGGTTCGCACAAAAATCCAAATGCAGGAAACGCAAGAGCAGATGGTTATCTAGCAATAAAAGATTTTCTTGAAAATGGTTGGTTAAAACTAACTTGTGATAATGCTATTCGCCAACTTGAATATATCAAAAAGGTTTATAAACCAAGTGGAATCATATTTATACAGGATAAGAAAGATATTCGTAAAGAACAATCGGAAAGTCCTGACTTTGCAGATACGGTGATGATGGCAATCTATTCAATAGTTTACCACTCTCACCTATTTGCAGACCAACAAGCACAACCACAAATGAAAGTAGATACAGACTTTGACCCATTCGCTGATTAATTTTACGCGAATTGAAAAATTTCAAAGCCATAAATAAAGGAGATAAACCATGTGTTCAACACCATCTACACCTGCTGTTGCATCAACTGCAGATAAGGAACAAGTAGCAGCACCAACATATGCTGATGCAAGTGTTTCAAAATCGTCAACATCAACCAGAAATAAAACTGCAGCACTTGCAGGTAGAGATATTAAAACATCTGCAAGAGGTCTTGGAGATGATGCAGCAACAAGTAAAAAAGAATTATTAGGGGCATAAAATGGCAGAATTTGCTTACAACAAAACATATTTTGAAAAAAGACGTGCAGAACTGGATGAAGAATTCAACCAGATTAAACCAGATTTGCAAGAATTATCTGATTATCTTCAACCCAGAATGAGCAGATTTCTTGTGAATGATGTCAATAAACCTATCAAAAAATCTAAAAAGATACTTGATTCTTGCCCTTTGATTTCAGTAAAGAACTTTGCTGCAGGTATGCAATCAGGTGCAACATCTGCTGCAACAAGATGGTTCAAATCGCAAATCAAAAATCAAGACTTGATGCAAGATTATGAAGTAAGACTTTGGTGCAACAAACATGAAGAATTGACCAGAACAATTTTACAAAAATCAAATTTTTATCAACGGCTTTTAGGTGCGTATAAGCAGTTGGCTGTATTCGGATTCTCTTGCCTATCAATGGAATCCGATTTCAATACAGTTGTTAATTTCAAACTGTTACCAATCGGCTCATATCGTTATTCAAAAGATTTTAGAGGTGAAGTTGATACAGTTTGCAGAAATTTCAAAGAAAAAGCAAAAAATATCGTAGAAAAATTCGGCAAAGCAAATTGTTCAGATGATGTTTTAAGTGCTGCTGAAAACTCGCCAGAAAAGCTATTTGAACTTGTTCACTTTGTTGAACCAAACAAAGAGAGAAAAACAGATTCACCTTTTGCATTCCATAAACAATTTATTTCTGTAACTTATGAAGTTGCAAGTGGGAAAATCCTTAATAAATCTGGATTTGAAAGATTCCCTTATGTAGTGTTTGAATCTGAAACAAACGGAGAAGATACTTATCCAAACTCTTGCCCCGGAATTGATGCACTTCCGGATGTTCGTCAACTTATGTCAATGACTAAAGAATACGCAAAGGCAGTTAAGAAAATTGTATCTCCTGCATACAAAGGTCCTGCAAGTATGAAAGGTACAAAGATTTCTGATGCTCCTGGAATGTTTATTCCAACTGATGACCAAGGTAATGGGATTTCACCAGTATATGAAGTAAACATAAGAATTTTGGAATTAAAAGAGGAAATCAACGAATTAAAACAAACAGTAAAAGAACATTTTTATAATGACCTTTTTGCAGTTATTTTGAACACTGCAGAACGTGGAAGAACTGCAACAGAAGTAAACGAAATAAAAGAAGAAAAAATGGTCTTGTTATCACCACTTCTTGACCAAGTCCATAAAGCATTGAGATACATTCTTGAATGGATTTTCTATGAAGAAATTAGAGTTCAAATATTGAAAACTCCTCCAGAAATTATCAAAGGCGAAGAACTTGAAATGGAATTCGTTTCAACTCTTGCTCAAGCACAAAAGACAAAAGGTCTTGCAAGTCTTGAAAGATTTACAACATTTACAGTCAACCTTGCTCAAGCAATCGACCCTACACTTTGCTACAAACTAAACGGAGATAAGATTGTTGACGATTATGCAGCAGTTGCAAACATAAACCCAGAACACATTGTGCCATCTGATGAAGTTAATAAAAAACGACAAGAAATACAAAAGCAGCAAGAAGAACAAAAACAAATGGCTGCTCTCCAACAAGGTTCAGAAATGATTAAAAACATCGGTGGAGTTGATTCATTCGGTGGGGATATGCTCTCAAGAATGGGAGTTGGCTAATGAAAACACCAACAGATAAAGAACTGCAAATCATTGTAAACAATGTTGCAGTAGATTCCGATGGCTATAAATTTTTATGCATTCTCTTAGACCATCTCGGAGCATTTGAAAGAGGATGCAACACAGAAAACGAGAGAAAAGAATTCTACTCAAGAGGCAAAAGAGAACAAGGCTTATGGCTATTGGACTTGATTGCCAAATCGAATATAGAAATTTACACAAAAATAATTAGCGAAAGGAACAATGAAAATGGATGAACAAATTGAAACAACGGTAGAAACACCAGTAAACCAAGAAGAAACAACAAAAACAGAAACAACACAGGAACAAGCAACAGAAAATCAAGATGATAAAACATCTGATAAATCAAAAGAAACTGATGAAACAAAAACAAAAGACAAAGAAAATCAAGAATCAGAAAAAGATGATGATAAATCAAAAGAAATTGCTGCACCAGATTCTTATGATTACTCTGCTGTTAAACTTCCAGACGGAATGCAACTCGACAACGAAGTATTAGGCGAGTTTGAACCTATTGCAAAAAAGATGAATTTATCTCAAGAGCAAGCAAATGAGTTTGTAAACCTTGCAGTTAAGTTGGTAGGAAAACAATCAAATAAGGTTGTTGAGGCTGTCCAACAAATACAACAAGATAAAATGGCTCAATATAAACAACTTTTGAATACAGATAAAGAAATCGGAAATGGCGATAAGGCACAAATGGATGCTTATATTGATGTCGCTGATATTGGCTATAAGGCTTTTGCAAACGAAACAGTAAAAGGTTTATTGGCTGAATCTGGGCTTAATTTCCACCCAGAAATCGTTAAAATGTTTCACCGTATCGGTTCTCTCTGCAATGATGACAAATTGCCTAACGCAAACTTTCCTACAGGGAAAGAACAATCTGCTGCAGAAATCCTTTATGGCTCAACTGCTGACGAATAATCGGAAATAAAAATGTAGGTAGAAGAACAAAAAAGGAGAATTAAAATGGCTACAGTAGGAAATACTTATTTAACTTTGAAAGACAAATACTCTCAAACAGAGGCTGGAAAAGTAACAAGCACAATTATTGATTTGTTATCACAATCAAATGTATTGCTTGAGGATGCGGTGGTAAAAGAATGTAACGAGGGTTCAACTCATAAAACAACAGTAAGAAACGGATTGCCAGATGTTGAGTTCAGAAAATTTTACGAGGGTGTTAATTGTTCAAAAGGCGATTACACACAAGTAACAGATGCAACAGGTATGCTTGAAGTATACTCACAAGTCGATAAAGCACTTGCAGATTTGAACGGTGATGTAAATCAATTCAGATTGAACGAATCTCAAGGTTTCTTGGAAGCAATGAATCAAACCGTACAAGAAAACTTATTCTACGGCAACAAGAAAACAAACCCTGCTGCATTCGATGGTTTGGCATCTCGTTATAACAAACTATCAACAGATGGAAAGTCTATTGGTAATTGGGTCATCAATGGTGGTGGTTCTGGTTCTGATAATACTTCAATCTGGTTTGTAACTTGGGGTGATTTACATACACATATGTTATACCCAAAAGGTTCAAAAGCAGGTTTGCAACACGAAAATAAAGGTCAACAAACTGCAACAGATTCAAACGGAAAAATGTATGAAGTTTATAGAGACCATTTTAGATGGGATTTAGGTTTGACGGTAAGAGATTATCGTTCAACTTGTCGTATTTGCAATATTGATGTTTCAAATCTTGATGGTTCTAGTGCTGCAGATTTAATTAAATTGATGGTAACTGCATATCACAAGGTTAAAAGATATGCAAAAACAGGTAAATTGGTTATCTATGCAAACGAAACAATCGAAACATACTTGCACTTGCAAGCAATGAGTAAATCAAATGTTAATTTAACAGTTGATGAATTCGCAGGAAAACCGATTGTGAAATTCTTGGGTATTCCTATTAAATGTTGTGACCAAATTCTTAACACAGAATCTGCAATATCTTAATAAAATATCTTCTAAATGTATAGAGTTTTGAGGCTGTCCTCTCTGAAAGCCTCTATTATTACATAACAAAAAAGGAGAAACAAAAATGCAATTAGATAAAGAAAATTTGCTTTGTGATGGGCAAGCCATTACTGCTGATGCAGCAACAACAAACACAATCGACTTAGGTAAAGGAACACCCGGAGATAAAGGATTTGGTACACCAAAACCTTTCTTCGCTCAAGTAATCGAAGATTTTGATAACCTTACATCAATGGCTTTTAAACTTCAAACTTGTGCAACAGAATCTGGTACTTATACAGATATTTATACATCTGGAGATATTGCCTTAGCCAGTTTAAAAGCAGGATACAGATTTCCTATCAACTTCTTGCCAAAAGGTTGTAAAAGGTATCTCAAAGGTTATTTTGATATAACAGGCACAACTGCACCAACAAAAGGTAAAGTAACTGCAGGATTTACCGCAGGTGATGATGCATCATATCAAGATTTGTAGTTAGTCAAAAGGCTGATTAGTTCTTCTAGTCAGCCTTTTTAACCATGGAGAAAACAAAAATGTCAGAAGAATTAATACCAGAAAAAAAACAAGAAGATAAGGAATTTGGAAAATTTGGCAGATGGGATATTGAAAGTGCTGTAAGAACAATTATTGAAGCTGAACAGATAAAACTTGATACTGAAAAAATGAAATACGTTCTACCAATGCTTGATAAACAAAAAGCTGCAGTAGATAGAGCATCGTCAGTTGCTGAAATCCTTTACGGCACACCAAAGACAAAGGAGAAAACTAATGAAAATTAAAGCTAATATCAAAGCATTTTTTAACGGAACAATTATCAGACCCGGAGAGGTTGTTGATTTTGATGGTAAAAAAATACCATCTTGGGCAACATTAGCAGACGGAGAAAATACTCCAGATAAAACCCAGAAAGTAGAAAAAGAAAAATTATTGCAACGATGTGCAGAATTAGGTATAGGTGGAAATATTGCAGCATGTGGTATTCCAAAATTAAAAGAAAAAATCGAAGCAAAAGAGGCAGAAATAGCTGCAGACAAAACACCTGCACCTCCTACTGAACCAAAAGCAGATGGGGAAATCCCAGACGGAGAAAATACTCCAGATAAAAATAATGACCCAGATGAAAACAATGCCGATAAAATCGGAAAACTCGATGCTTTAATTACTACTGCAATCGAAAAACAAATTAATTTTGATCCAGAAAACAAAACAATACAGGAACAAATCGACGAACTTGAAAAAGCAATCGCAGATGCGAAATAAAAAGTAAAGCATTATTCACCCATTGAAAAGCGAAAGGATTTAAAAATGTGCGACTTTGGAATATCAGAAATTATCTTAGCTGTATCTTTAGCTGCAACTGCTGCAAGTACGACATTAGGTGTTGTAAGTTCAGTTGAGCAAGGTAAAGCACAACAGGCACAATATGATTACCAAACACAAGTAGCTGCAAATAATGCAAAAATTGCAGAAAATAATGCAGCTGCACAAAGACAACAAGGCATAGAAGAATCTCGTATGCAGAGAATAAAAACAATGCAAGCCGTAGGTTCTCAACAAGCTGCAATGGCAGCAAACGGTCTTGATGTTACTCAAGGAACTCCACTTGATGTGATTGAAGATACTGCAGCAATGGGTGAATTAGATGCTTTGAATACTCAATATAACTACGAGGAAAAGGCTAGAGCTTATTATCAAAAATCAAATAATTTTACAAATCAAGCTGCAATGGATTCTATTGCAGGTAAAAATGCATATTCTGCAGGAATTATGAATGCAGCAGCTACAGGTTTTAACGGTCTTGGCAGTTCTGCAAAAAGTGTTGCGGGATATTGGTATAAATAGGAATTTAAAAAAATGGCATATTCAAAAACAAATATATTCAATCTTACATTGAATATACTTGGTGTATCTGCACCAATTCAAAACGGAAATGAAACAACCGATACAAGAGCAATTTTGCTTGATAACCAATATGAACTCGCTAGAGATACAGTCTTAAAAGATTATGATTGGAACTTTGCAATGAGGCACAAAAATCTTGCACTTACGGCAAATAAATCACCAAATCCAAACTATCTATATGAATTTGCATATCCGAATGATTGTATTTCTGCAAGAAAATTATTGGATGAAAACGGAAAAGAAAAAAAGTTCTTGATTGCAACAAGCGAAAACAATGAAAGAACTATTTTGACAAATACAAATCCTGCAATTCTTAAATACACAAGACTTGTAGAACAAGAAACATATTTCACTCCAGAATTTGTTATGGCACTTGGTCAATTCCTTGCCTCTCTTACAGGCGAAGTTATTACAGGTTCTATGGATAAAGGAAATAATGCGTTAAAAAAATATGAAATGTTTATTGCTAAAGGTAAAGTTCAAAACGCCACAGAGGGTACAGACAAAGACGAAGATGAATCAACATACGTTGATAGTAGGTATTAAAAATGGGAACAAGAGTATCACAAATAAGTTTTACAAGGGGAGAGATAAGTCCTGTATTATATTCAAGAACAGATATTGAACAATATTCTTTAGGGTTAAAAAATTTAAAAAATGGATTTGTACATCAAGAGGGATGCGTATCAAATCGCCCCGGTTTAGAATTTATCGGGGAAATTAAAGATAGTTCAAAAGAATCTCGATTGATTCCATTTACTTTCAATTCTGAGCAAACATATGTAATTGAGGCAGGTTCTCATTATTTCAGATTCATCAAAGATGGTGGATATATCATTTACCCAAGCGATTACGGAATTACATACGTTGGTACATATGAATATGTATCGACAGGAACAAATGATAATGATGATACATATTATAAATATAAATTAGGAAATGATGATGTAGTTTATACATCTGCAGCAATAGCAGCAGATATAATTTGCTACCAAGATGAAAACCTATCAAAAGTATATCAAAATGGTTCAAGTAAAGCTCTTTCAAAAGGTAAAGTAACTTCTATTGATACAACTGAACTAACTATCGGAATTGATGAAAATAATGACAAAATTGAAAAACGTGGTGAAATTGTCGAAATAGAAACACCTTATGAAACTATTGATTTACCATTGATTAAAAAAACTCAATCTGGAGATGTTCTTACATTGGTTCATCAATCGTACACACCGAAAGAATTATCAAGATATTCTCATTATGATTGGGAATTAAAAGATATTTTGTTTGAACCTTGCATAACTGCACCTACAAATATTGCTGCAACGTGGCATGGAGATTCTACCTCAAACACAAGAAGTTATACATATCTTGTTACTGCAGTTGATGATAAAACAAAAGAAGAAAGCGTAAGGTCAGATACAGTTACTGTTACAGGACACAGAGAGGCTTATTGGACTACAAGTGAATACTTTACAATATCTTGGAATGCAGTCGCAGGTGCATGTGAATATAACATCTATCGTTCAGTTAATGGTATCTTTGGCTATGTCGGAACATCAACTGAAACATCTTTCAATGATGATAATATTGAACCTGATTTAAAAGAATCAGCACCACTTGCACAAAATCCATTCGAGGATGGAAACAACCCCGGATGTGTCGGTTATTTTCAACAAAGAAAAGTTTATGCAAATTCAATAAATAATCCTCAAGTTTTATGGGCAAGCCAAACTGCAACATCAAATAATTTCAACATCTCAAGACCTTTGATTGCAACTGATGCAATAACAATTCCCATGTCGGATATTCAAGGGAATGAAATCAGACACTTGATTCCATTCAAAGATTTGATTGTCTTATGTCAAAATTCAGAATGGAAAATCAATGGTTCTGATGGAGTATTCGAGGCAAACCCATCACCACTTGCACTTATTCAAAGTTGCTATGGTTCATCTAATGTTCAACCAATAATATCTGGCAGCATGGTTATATTTGTTCAGTCTGGGGGAAGTGTTGTCAGAGATTTAGGCTATGATTATTTGTCCGACAAATACGATGGTGATGAATTAAGCCTATTTGCAAATCATCTGTTTAGTGGCAAACAAGTTAAATATATTGATTACGCAAAAGAACCTTATCGTTTGGTTTGGGTAGTTATGAATGATGGAAATCTTTTGGGATTGACCTACAACAAGAAACAAAAATTGTGTGGATGGCACAGACACGAAACGGACGGATTGTTTGAATCAGTTGCAGTAGTAAGAGAAAATCAAGAAGATATTGCCTATTTCATTGTAAAAAGAGTTATCAATGGTTCTGAAAAAAGATATGTTGAAAGATTTGCAACAAGAATTATAACAAATGTAAAAGATGCGTTTCTTGTTGATTGTGGATTATCTGCAGATTTTGCAACTGCAGCAACAGAAATTTCTGGATTAAACCATCTTGAGGGTAAAAAAGTTATTGTCAATGCAGATGGCGGAATCGTCAATAATTTGACCGTAGCAGGCGGAAAAATCACATTACCAGTTGCAGCAAATAAAGTTATTGTTGGTTTACCTTACGAATTTGAACTTGAAACATTGAATATAGAGGGCGAAAATACTCAAGGTATAAAAAAGATAATTAATAGTGTTTCAATCCGAATTCACGAATCAAGAGAAGATTTTCAGATTGTAGGTGCAAATGGTACAGCATTTCAAAATGCACGTTCCATGGATAGTATTAATGATTCTGGACTTTTAGTATCGACAAGTATTGATGCAACTCCTTTTGCTATTCCAACAGTTGATGCAACCGTTCATATAAAACAACCATATCCATTACCGATTACAATTCTATCTTTGGCAGCAGTTGTAAATTTAGAGGGATAAAATGCTATATAGAAAAGTAAAAACAAAAAAAAAGATTGAATATATTTTAGACAATTTGCGACCAGAAGATTTGCACGAAGTCATTGAATCAAGAGGTGTAGATTTTAAACAAAATTTTTTGAAAGAACTTTTTGAAAGAAAAGATTATTTTGTTATCGGTTGTACAAAAAACCAAAATATCCCTGCAGTAATGGGCGGAATTGTTGATATGGGTCAAGGTATAGGTGTTGTCTGGATGTTGTCAACTCCAGAAATAACAAAACATCAAATATGTTTGCTCAAAAATTTAAAACTTGAAATAAATAAATTCGACCAAAAATATTGGCTAACATACAACTTTATGCACAAAGAAAATTATATTGCAAAAAATTGGCTAAAGAAATTCGGATATAGATTTCCATCAAGCGAAATAAACAAAACAGTAATTGACAAAAACATCCTTAAATCCGTAAATGTTCCAGAAAATTATGAAATATTTTACAGATTGAGAGAAACGAGAGGATTGAATTAATGGTAACAGTTCCACAATATCAAAGAGAAGTAAAAGCACAACCTGTTGACACTCCATATGAACAAGTGCAAACTGATATAAATATGTTTGGTGGCAATATTGCACAAGCAGGGAATAAACTTGCTGCTGCAGTTCAAAATACTGGTGATGCCGTTCTTGAAATAAAGAATATGATTGACCAAACAAAAATGGTAGAAATATCAAATCTTGAATCACAATGGGAACAAGACAAATTGTATGATAAAGAAAAAGGATATTTCTATAAAAAAGGTAAAGATGCATACGGTCAATCGGCAAATATTCTTGCAGACTTTGATAAAGAAATGAATGATAAAATTGCAACGGCAGGATTAAACCCTGCAAATGCAAATAGATTCAGAGCAGATATGCAAAGAATGCGTGAACGTGTTCAAGCACAAGTAAATAGACACGATTTTCAAGAGGGTATAAACTATTCTAACGCAGAGGCAAAAAACGGACTAACAAATGCTGTAACATCTGCCGTTAATTCAAGAAACACACCTGCTGATGTTGATAAACAAATTACAACAGGTTATCAGTTGATTGATTGGCAAGCAGAAATTCAGCACAAAGATGCTGCAACAGTTGCACTTGAGAAAAAAGAATTCTTATCAAATGTTCATGAGGAGGTTTTATCAGCATATCTTGCAGAGGGTTCATTAAAAGCAACAGATTATCTAAACAAACACAAAGCTGAAATCAACCCGGAAAGATTACCAAATTTTATAAATGCAGTAAAAGATAACCAATTATCATACACAGCAAGAACAACTGCATCGGCACTTGTAGGCTTGCCAATGGCTGATGCATATAAAAAAATAAATGATATAAAAGATCCTCAAACTCGTAATGCAGTAGAAGGAGAATACACAAGATTAAAAAGACAGAATACAGCCGTTAAGGATGAAAACGATAGAATTGTTGGCGATCAGATTATGCAGGAAGTGTTTACCCGATTGGATAACGGTCAGCAAATAGGTGATGTTATGGCTGCAGTTAATCGTTCAGATTTATCGTTTGATGCAAAAATAAAGATTTATAATAACTTAAAAACGGCTCAAGAACTTAATGGAGCAGGCGATAACTGGGCTGATTATAACTATTTGCTAGATATGGCAGCAACTAATCATGAGGAGTTTTTAAAAGAAAATCCTGCTCTTTATATGTTAAACAAAGAGCAATATCAGAAAATAAAAGAAATGCAAAGGACAGGTGCAGATGTTCAATATACGCCAGAGGCTGGATTAAAAAAAGCAATAAAAAAGTTTTTCATTCCTTTTGGCACTCAAGCTCCCGGTGGATTGCACTCTAGCGATATTCAAGATGGATTGGTAAAAACTTTGTCAGAAATTGAACGCAGACAAGGTTCTGCTTTTAATGTAAAGAACATAACCGATAAACAAATTGGTGATTTTATAAATGCAATGAATTACAAAGATGCTAATGCTAAAAATAAAAATATTGATGAATCAAAAGAATTATTAGGACGTGCCGGCATAAGAAGTAAAGAACTTGCAAAACTGTACAATGATAAGAAAAAAGAATATCAAGCATATAGCATGTTGGCAAAAGAATATACTATTTTCAAGCAACAAGAAAAACGAGAACCAAAGCAAGAAGAAATACACAGTATGTGTAAAAAAATATATAACTCTATCGAAAATGAATACAAACAAAAAGCTTGGGAACGAATTAATAATACTACAAATATCACATATGAAATAAATGCAACTATTCCGAAAAAAGGTGAAACAAAAGTATTGACTTATACTGCTGATGTTGCACTTCCAGAACTGGGCAGAAGATTGGGAATGAAATTCACTTATGTTGATGGTGCACGATACAGAGCAGGAAATCCCGGTGGACATGGAAAAGGGTATAAACTTGATGTGTCAATGTCTGAACATAAAATCCCAGAAAAAAGAACAATGGCAACAACCGAAATATTAAAATTACCTCAAGTTGCTAAAATAGGAACATCAGACCCTATTCTATTAAAAAAATTCGGTGGAACTCCTAAATTGAATTATGCAGACCGTAATCCCAAAATAGTTGATTTAAGAGAATACGACAGGAAGCATGGAACTAATCATGAGAACCATCTTGATATTGTTCTTGATACAAGATTTGGTGGTACAACTCAAGGAAATGGTTCTCACCCTGCAATCAACAGACCTACATATATGACGGCAAAAAAATAATAAGGACAAAAACAATGGCATATTTAGAAGAAAAATACAATCAGCCCACTTTTGCTCACTACGAGCAAAGTAATAAAAATATTGAAAGCGATTTAGATGAAATCAAATCAGACTATGAGATTTATTTAGATAATGAATCCAAAAAACAAAAAATAAAAAATGTGAATCAAAATGCAATAAATAACATTCCTACCGTTCCAGATTTTGCGATGAATGAATATAACGAATATTCAAAAATGCCAGAATGGTTTTCTCAATTAAATGTGGCAACTCCAGACGAAATTGAAAGATGGAAATCCATGGGCAAAATGGGTATTGCTGAAACGTGGCAAAAAAAGAAGAAATGGGAAATGATTCCATACGCAGGTTCTTCTGCAGAGGCAACAATAGCAGTAAGAAATGCCAACACTTTGCGTAAAATAAAAAATGGTGAGCAAGTTTCAGATGTAGAAAAAGAATTGCTTGTTGATTTTCTTAGGGATACTAAAGAGTTAGAAGTTCGTGGTGGTCATACAATAGCAGGCAGTGGACTTGATATTCTTATGTCATCAATCCCTTATATGGGAGAGTTTGCAGGTGCTATTGCAACGATGCCAGAGGGTATGGGTTTTGGGGTATTAGCAAAAACATTATCAACAATGGGGGCAAAAAAAGCTGCAAAAATTGCAACAGAAAAAGCAATAAAAGATGCTGCAGTAAAATCCACAATGACAGGAGTAAAAAAAGAATTATCAAAAGCAGCATTGAAAGAAATAGGCAAAACAGAATTTGAAAATGTTTTGAAATCCGGAACAACGAATGCCATCAAAAATCTTGGAACAAAAACAATATTAAAAGAGGGTTTGAAAGCTACTCCAAAGATTGTTGGAACTTCTGCAAAAGCAGCTTTAACAAGAATGCCTCAACAGTTTGTAAGAAATATTGCCGATAGACAATTATCAACTGGTGTATATGTTACAGATGCAGGAGATGCAACTTTTCTTGATTCTGAAAATATTGGGCTATCAATAATGAAAGCACTATGTGATACAACATTCGATATCATGACAGAAACTGCAGGATGGATGTTTGCACCAATTTCAAAATATTTTGCAAAACCAATTAGAAATAAATTACCAGAAAGTTTTTTCAAAAGTTTTGATAAACTTGTTTCATCTCAATTCGGTAGACCTGCAGGTGAAGTCTTAAAGAAATACGGCTATGACGGCGTAGTCGAAGAAATGGGAGAAGAACTCTTAAACAGATTTTTATGCCAAACATTCGGCATAAATGGTCTTGAAGAATATAATATTGATGGATTTTTAAATAATGTCTTGTATGCTAATGACCCAAGTCAATGGGCAAGCGAGGCATTGTCTTTTGCTGCAACAAGTGCAGGAACTCATGCAGTTATGGGTTCTGCATCAAAAACTGCTAAAGAATTTGAAAAACAATCACAAAAAAGAGAATTACACAAACTTGCAGATAGGGCAAATAAAAGATTGTACTCTCCAGAAGAATTTTATCTTGACCAAGGTCTTGTAAGAATTATGGGTTCTCAATCTCTTGCTGAACAAATTTTGCGAGAAAAATTCGAGGCGAACGGAATTGATAGTGCAACAAGTGATGAGTTTTTTAATTCTGCATCTGAACTTGAAATCAGAAATGCTTTAAAGAATTTTAAAGAAAACGAAAATCAAAGAATCAGTGCCGCAGATTCTCAAAAGATTGCTACATTAAGAAACAGATTATTTACTCAATCTTTGAATGTTGGCAGAGAAAAAGAAGTTGCAAAATCAGAATCAGAAATAATGACACAAGCAATGGTTTCAATGGCTCGCATTACTGGCAAAAGTATTGACGATATTGAGGACTTGATGAAATTAAATATCCAATCAATGGACGTAGATTCTGCTAAAAAATTCTTAAAAGGTGGAGTTCAATATAATCAAGATGCAATCGAAACTGCAGGGGCAGAAAAAGGACAAGAGGCAGATGCAGCAAAAGAATGGCAAGAAAAAGGCACAGATAGCAAATACTTCAAAAATTGGTTTGGTGATTCAAAGGTTGTTGATAAAAGTGGTAAGCCGTTAGCGGTTTACCACGGAACAAATGCTGAATTTGATACTTTTGATAAATCTAAAATAGAAAAAAATCATAAGTCATTTTTTGGAAAAGGTTTTTATTTTACGAAAGAGATTGAATATTCAAATGAATATGGTAATAATGTTAGTTCTTATTATTTGAATTTAAAAAATCCTTTTGTTGTAAATAATAAAACTAGCATAGAAGAAATTAAAAAGCTATGTGGTTCTAGCAATGATTATTCGGATATTGGTGGGGCAACCGTAGCTGATAATGCGTTATTTTATATCTCTGAAAATACAGAGCAATTCACAAATAATTTAAAAGAACTTGGTTATGACGGAGTAATAGTTGATGGCAGCCATTCTGAATATGTAGTATTTAACCCCGAACAAATAAAATCTGTAAACAATCAAGGAACTTTTGACAGTGAAAATCCTAATATCTATTATCAACTTGATAACAATAATATTTCAAAAGATTTTGGTTCTTCTAAAGAAGAAATGGAATCAATGTTTTTAGGCGATGTTAAAAGCATTTTATCAGAGAATTCCGTTTCAGAAGATGAGTTCAACCTCGAAGATTTGAAATTATACGGCAGTTACACAAAAGGAACTAACAAAGAAAGTTCTGATTTAGATGTATTGATACAATATTCAGGTTCTATGCGTGAAGATGATGCGTTCAATATGCTTAATTCTGCTGCAATAAAATTGACCGATAATAATGGAATTGAAAGGACAATAGATTTTAATCCTATCAAGGCAGAAAAATCCGGAACAATAGATGAATATCTTGCACGTTCAAATAAAGAATATGATAACAACGTTTATTATCAATCAGCATATCATGGAACACCTCACAAGTTTGATGAATTTTCTACAGAAAATATCGGAACTGGAGAGGGTGCTCAAGCTCATGGTTGGGGGTTATATTTTGCGGGCAATAAAGAAGTATCAGAGATATATAGAAAAAGCCTTACGAAAAATGAGGCAAAGGTCAATTATAAAGGTGAAATTTACACAAATGAGGACGGCAACTTTTTTACATTGCTTTATAGATTGAAAAAATATGGCAAAAAAGATACTATCAAATTTTATAAAGAAAAAGAAAATGAATTTAGAAATCAAGCAAAAATTTCTAACAATCCACAATGGTGGGAAAAAGAAGCAGATAATTTCAAGAATGTTATTGATTATGAAATTGATAGCATAAATATAGATGGAATTGAAATTGATGAGGGGCAATTATTTGAGGTTGACATACCAGAAGATAATTTGATGCTTGATGAAGATAAAACATTTAGCGAACAATCTGAAAATGTTAAAACAAATTTGAAAGAACTCGCAGATGATTATCCACGTTTAAAAAGTGCTATTGATAATAATCAAACAGGCAAAGAAATATATCAATATTTATCAGAAGATGCAGGAAGTTATCAAGATGCATCTATGGAATTGAACGAGAGTAATATTAAAGGTATAAAATATGATGGCAAAGTCGATGGTGAATGTTATGTTGTTTTTGATGATAAAGCCGTAAATATTTTGAAAACTTATTATCAATCTGCAATGATTGCAGGTATTAATCCGAATCAAAAAATTGATGTTGTTGATTTGACATCAAATTTTTCTGCTGCTCAAAATTTAACAAAAAAAGACTTGAAAAATTACATTTGGTCTTTAGTTGGAAAAACGGCAATTAAATCTAAAGACAAAAAAGCTATCTTTAAATTTATTGCACGTTCAAAAAGAGTTGGCAAAAATGACGTATTAGTTCCAGACCACATTGCAGGCTCAAGTAAAGTTGAAATAAAAAACAAAGCTGCAAGAATAACGGCAGTAGATAGTATAACAAAGCTGCTTGAAAATGCAGTTCTGATTGATAGTGAACCTAATAATGACCCTAACGGAAAGCCGAATGTAGATAATTATTTCAGATTTTATGTTCCAGTAAAAATAAATAATATGATATATACAATCAGAATTTCTGCAGAAAACAACGAAAAAGAAAATTTGTTCAATATAAAATCTGCAAATGTTTATGATGTCATTATAGACAAAAAGACACCGATTTCCAGTACTTCACCTGTAGAACAGGGCAACCTTATGAAATCGGCATCTGATAACAGTATAAACGATGTAACTCCAAATTTCAACCCTAATACGATAACAATTAAAGAAATGTTGCAAGGGATAAAAGATTCAGAAGATAAAATATATTTTCAAGACAAAAACGACATAGACAATGCCAGAGGTTTTTCAACTCAACGCACAGAATTTGATGGAACAGTAAAAGAAAATCTTATCGTACTTTTGAAAAACAAAGCTGATAAGTCAACTTTGCTGCACGAATTTGCCCATGTATATTTGATGACCTTGAATCAACTTGCAAAGGTTGATGCAAAATCTGCATCCCACTTGAACACATTAAACAAATGGTTAAGATTCAACGGCAAAGAATACACACGGCAACAACAAGAAAAATTCGCAAGAGGTTTTGAGGCATATGTTATGAGCGGTAAAGCTCCAACATATTCTCTTAAAAAAGCCTTTGAAAATTTTAGGAATTGGTTACACGATGTTTACAAAAGCATAACCATTGGAGATATGCAGCAAGAATTAGAGCTTGATGATGAAACAAAAAAAGTTTTTGACGAACTTCTTGGAGATAAATCATATACAAACCAGAAAGAACTTGCAGAAGATTTAATAAGCAAAGCAAGAAATAATGCTGCACTGAAAATAAATTATGATGAGGAAGTAAAAGAACATTTTATCAAGCCTCAAACTTTGACTGATGCACAAATCAGATATAGAGATACCGCATATGATATTCTTGCAACAGGGCTTGGTTTAGACCGAAAATATTTGCAAATGACTTTAGGTGCAAAGAAATCAAAATCCCTTACAAAACAAGCTGAAAATATTCAAGAAAGAGTAAATAATATTGATGACCCATATTCTTCTGGTAACGGTTTTTTGCCAGAATGGGGTGAGTTTTTTAGCGACCCCGGAGTAAGTTATGACAATGCTGAAACTGGTGCAGATTATGAACTTGCACAAGCTGCGTATGATGTCATTATGGATAAAAAATATCTTTATTGGGGAGAAGATGAAGAACAATTCTCTGATGAAGATATAACAAGATTATCATATGAATATGATTACATCATAGATTCTTATAAAGAAAACCATGATAGAACTATTTCTATGATTGCGTTCTGGGATTGGGTTGAAACCATTCCAGATTTTCTTCAAGAAGATTATTTAAAAAGATGGGAATCAGAAACAAACGAAATTGACAGATATGAAAATCTTTCTAAATTTCAACAAGCGAAAGAAGATTTAAAAATATATGCTGCAAAGCTAAAAGGCTATGGAGATTATTCAACACAATTTGCTGAATTCGCCAGAGCAGTTTTAAAACGTCTTGATTTTATGACTGAATATGACAAAGAAAAAATATTCAGTTCTCTTAAAGATTATAATTCTTTTAGAGAAATTGAACGTAATCTTGATTTTGTTATGGATTATGCTGAAACTTTAGATGCCGTAACTGAACGTAAAAAGATGGCTAACGATATTGATAGAGAAGTTAAGCAAACAATTCACGAATGGAAAAACGGAATAAAACGAACAAAATATACATTTCCTGCGAATAAACTTTTTGAAAGATTAAGAGCCATTGCAAAAATGCCACTTGAACAAGTACAAGATATGTATGATGCACAAGTAAATGATGAGGTTGCAATTTCATATGTTGCAGATGGTGTAAATACAGATGATTATTATGAATCAATAGAAAAAATGTATATTGAATTCAGAGCAAATGGTTCATATTACAATTCAACAGAATTCTTGTCAAACCTACTTCAAAGAATTCAACAGGCAAAATTCACTGCAAAAGTTGCCAGAGATAATATTGACTACGAACGAAAAATGCAACAAATTAATCTAGTTGATGAATGTGCAAAAGCACTTAATGAACATCGAGGAAAAGTTTCAAAAATAGAAGTTGAATACTCAAAATTCTTCAATCTAAACAGTTCATTAGAAATGATATTCAACAAGACTGTAAAAAATAAATTCAGTCTTGATTATTTATATGCTCAAAAAGATGCCAAAGTCGGAAAAGATAGAGATGAACTTTTGAATAAAATTGCCGAATTGTTTGGATTTGAGGGTGCAACTAAAAACATCAAATTATACAATATGTTCATTGATATGACAAAACCAGAATTTAAAATCAGACAAAGATACACTCCAGATAAAGTCAATGGCACATACAGAATAACAACAGAAGATAAAGCAACTGGAAAAACTTATACAGAACAAACAATACAAATACGACCAGATGGAGATGCTGCATATAAAGAATGGGATGATGAGCCTGTAAGCTTATCAAAAATGCAAGTGCTTTATTATTATATTCAAGCAAAAAACCCTACTTCATATGATATGCTAACCAACATGGGAGATGAATCAACACCTCCAAAAGGTCAATTTGATAGATTTGAATTTGAACAATTACTTGATAATCTAACACCTCAAGAAAAATTAATGGGTGATATTCTGCAACTCACTGCAGAAAAATATTATGATGGATTGAACAAATATCATATTGAAAAATATCATACAGAACTTGGCAAATGCCAAGGTTATTTTCCTCGAAAATCTGAAACAAACAACGAAAAAATATATGAACCATTCAATGATTATGTTCAACAACTTTCTACTCAAAAATTCCAAAAGCAAAGAACTGCAGGGGCAGGTGTAAGAATAGCACCTGCAAACCCTCTTGAAGTTCTTTTCTCCCACATGGAAAATGCAAACACCTTAATTATCATGGGTAAACAACTTGACCTAATGAATAGAGTATTCGGAAATGATTCAGATTTGCAAAAGAAGATAACAAATATCTGGGGCGAAAAAGTTCAACACGAATTTAAAAATCAAATAGCAGGAAACCTTTATGGTGGTCAAGTATCTATGATTTCAGAGGCAGAAAAAGAATATAACACGATCATGAATAATGTAATTAAATCACAAATTTTTGCAAAACCTCAAGTCGGATTAAAACAGGTCTTATCTTTCATGAACTATGGAGTAGGTGATGAATATGTTTCAACTGCAGAATGGTTAAAGGAATTTGCGAAACAAACATTCTCTCCTCAAGAATGGAAAAAGAATATTGAGTTCATGTTGTCAAATGATTATCTAAAAGACAGATATTCAAGAGGTGGTTCAACAGATGCTTTAAAAACTCAACTTGAAACAAAAATATTTGCAAAAATAAATTTGTTTGATGAGATATTTTCTGCACCAATAAGATATGGTGATATTGGTGCAATCATTCTTGGTGGCAAGCCATACATAGATATTTTGATGAAAAAGGGATATTCAAAAGAACAAGCCTTTCAGATATTTATTGAAAAAACAGTAAACGACCAACAATCGAGCATACCATCCACGTTGTCAAATATGCAAAGAAATGCAGCAAAACATCCACTAATAAAGATGTTTTTTGCTTATCAAAACACACCTTGGCAATATTTTAGAACTGCATACAATTCAGTTATAAGATTTAAGCAAAACCCTAACAAACAAACAGGTATGGATATGGCAAAACTTTGTGGGTTGTATTTATATATATTTCCTCTAATTTTTAATATGGCATCGTCATTATCAATCAGAACTTTTATGGGTTCTGGAGACCCGGAAGATATTTTCAAAGATGTTTGGAGAAGTTGTATAGGTGGATTTACATTCATACCGATTGCAGGTTCATTCATCAATGCAATATTTACAGGATTCAACGGCGATATGTTGTCAAGTGGCGATTGGTTCTCAACTGCAGCAGTAAAAACCAATAAGATAGCAAGACATATTAAAAGTGGAGAAATAACACCTATTGATATATTTACTGCTATTGCGTTGTTTAGTGAGGCAATAACAGGAATACCGATTTCTACAATCGGAAATGCAGTAGCAGGTATTGGTGATATTGCTCAAGGAAAAGTGGAAAAAGGTCTGTTAAAAGTAGGTGGTTATACCGATTACAGAGCAAAAAGAGTTACAGGCGATGAAGAATAAAGGAGATAAAAATGATACCAGAAATTACACCAGTCAATACCTATTCAGGTAACGATAGCACAACAATATTTGATTTTAATTTCTATATTGAAAATGAAAATCAAATCGTTGTATATCATACCGATAAAGACGGAGTTCAAACGATATTAACAAAAGACACAGATTATTCAATCCATGCCGTAGGTAATGAAAATGGTAGTTATATCACATTCCCTCTTGCAGGTTCGACATATCCGATTTTAAAAGCTGAATCATCTCAAGGTGCAGGTGATGCAGAAAAAATATCAATTTGCCTTACTTTACCTATCAGTCAAGAATCAGAGTTTGGCACATCTTCAAAAATGAATTTAAAATCAATGGAATTATCATTCGATAAATTGACAAGAATATGTCAAATACTATCAAGAAAAACAGATAGAGCAATTAAAGTTCAAGAGGGTTCATCTGCAACTCCAGATGCTTTACTAGAAATAATCAATACAAAGGCACTTGCTGCTCAAAATTCTGCAACATCTGCTGCTACATCTGCGACTGCTGCAGAAACGGCAGAAACAAACGCAGAAACTGCAGAGGCTAATGCAGAAACAACTTACAATAATACTGTTTCAAAATATAATGAAGTTGTTTCAACTGTAGCAACAGAAAAAGCTGCAATAGAAACATTGTCAACTAATCAACAAACTGCAATCACAAATCTTGGCAATGCTACAAAAACAAACATTCAAGCACTTGGCATTTATATGGAAAATGGCAGATTGTTTTATTTCGATACAAACGGCATAAAACACGAATTTAGAAACGATTTTGGCGGCATTGCACCGATGCAAATTAAACATAAAGAAATAAAAAAAGTTGATGAGGGATTTGAACTTTATTGGGTTGACCCAGATGATTCAGCTTATGAAAATAATGTTTATTGTAACTGGGATAATACAGTCATTGTAAGAAAAGAAAATTCTTATCCCGAATCTCCTTTTGATGGCGATGTTGTAATAACTTCCGATGTAAGAAATCAATATGCAGAAACTCCATATATAGACGAGGTTGACAACACTAAAGATTATAAATACAGGGCTTTCCCTTGTTCCATCAACGGTGTTTATTCTTTACATGATGATAACAAATTTGGGGCTTGGATTTATTCATTTACAAAAATCAAAGCTGAATCTGTTCCATCTAAAAAAATTATTTACAGAGGTTCAAACGAACATTACGAAGAAATGAAAATGAACTTTACCTCTGGTATAAACAATGAGGGGGATTGGAAAGATGCACCATTCTTATTAAAAGACAGACTTACTCCTTGTATGGTTTATAACACTGATAGTGCAAATTGTGGTGAAGTTGCATATTTTTTGGATAAAAACAATTACAAGAAAAAAGAAGATGGAACAACTTCCGATGTAACAGATACATCAAAACCAATGAATGCATTTATGCGTATTAAATTGATGTATAGGTGGAAAAGAAAAGATGCAAGTGGGAATGAACTCGTAGATATTTCAAACGTAAAAGTAAATGATAATTACAAACCATATGGGGATTTTGTAAAATCAGACGGAACATTGAGAGAATATGTATATTTGCCGATTTATAGAGGTTCTCTTGTAAGTGGAAAAGCCCGTTCAATGAGTGGTGGACTTACTCCAATGAGCGGTCAAACTGCACAAAGCGAAAGAACATATTGCCAAGCTAACGGTGCAGGTCATGATATGATTACGAGTGAATCTTGGGAAATGATTAGAGATTTATTTCATCTATTATATAAAACAACAGATTCTCAATCGGCTTTAGGTCAAGGTAAATCTGATGGTGGTAATTCAGTTGCAGCTTGTCTTGTTTCTGGAACAATGGACGACAAAGGCTATTTCTTTGGTTCAACTTCAACATCTGTTGGAGTTAAATTCCTTGGAATGGAAAACAGATGGGCTTCTCAATGGGAACGTGTTCTCGGTTGGGTTATGGTCGATGGAGTTCAAAAGGTGAAACGATGCCAGGGAACTTCTGACGGTTCAAGCGTGTCTGATTTTAACTTTACTGGTGAGGGTTATATTGCATTAACTGAATTACCAACACTATCTGGAACATCTGGAGGATATATTTCACAAATGCAAACAGTTGATGATGTCGGAACATTCCCTACTGTTGTTTCTGGTTCAAGTAGCACAAATGAATGTGATGGTATGTGGTATAACAATGCAGGAGCTGTGGTTGCTCTTCGTGGAGGTGCTTCGCGCGACGGTGCTATTTGTGGAGTGTCTTGCTCTTCCTTGCATGTTGCTGCCTCGTTTGCGTACTGGGATATCGGCTCGTCCGTTTCCTACAAACCTCTTTAAGGGGGTTTGGGGGATTTCTCCCCCAGAAGAACTTTTAAATGATAAAAAAAATTAGGGATTTAGTTGTCGCTATGGTTGCTATTCGTGGAGGTAATTCGAACAACGGTGCTATTTGTGGAGTGTCTTGCTCTAACTTGAATAATGCTGCCTCGAATGCGAACTGGAATATCGGCTCGTCCATTTCTTAAAAATAAAAATTTCTAATGGCAGCTACTTTCCTCACCCCTTGGTGAAAATAAACCGAACAAGAGGCACTGTTTAGTAGCATATGAATGTAGGGTGAAAGACGGTGAGGTATTTAAGAAACTAATGAAAACATACAAAAACCTCTATTTGAAAAACTTATCAGTTATGAAAATTTAGAAAAAGCTGTTATCAATTCATCTGAACACAAACTCGACAGAAGTAAAATAAGACGTGCAGTCGCACACAAAGACAAAGTTATTCGCAGACTACAATATCTTTTAAAATCTAAAAAATTTGTTATGCCAAAACACAAAGGCGAAGATATAAACGATGGCATTGAACAAAAGAAAAGAATAATTGTAAAACCATATTACGTGTATGATTTGATTTTACAATGGGCAGTAATACAAGTTCTGTTGCCAATAATAATGAAAGGTATGTATGAATGGTCTTGCGGTTCGATAGCACGTCGAGGTGGTGTTTATGGCAAAAAATATATTGTCAAATACATAAAAAGAAATCCGGATAAAATTAAATATGCAGCAAAAGGTGATATTTATCATTTCTTTGAATCAGTTGATATTGGAAGATTAAAAGAAATGTTCAAATCAATTATCAGAGATGAAAATATGCTCTGGGTAATAAATATGATTCTTGATTGCAATATGGTTGAATATAAAGGCAAAATGATTAATGTCGGTTTGCCTATCGGTTTTTACACATCACAATATTTTGCAAACTTTTATCTGCAGGGGTTAGACCATTTTCTAAAAGAAAAAATGCATATAAAATGCTACGTTCGCTATGTTGATGATTTTATAATGTTTGGAAGAAATAAAAAAGAATTGCACAAAACAATGTTTGAAATATCAAAATATCTTGCTGCAATAGATTTAAAATTGAAATCTAATCATCAAGTATTCAGATTTGATTATATTGATAAAAATGGTAAAAGATGTGGCAGACCCATTGATTTTATGGGCTTTAAATTTTACAGAGATAAAACAACGATTCGCAGAAAAACTTTTTTGAAATCAATGCGTAAATTTGTCAAGGTTTCAAAATTAAAAGTTATTGATGTTCATTCTGCAAGGCAAGCACTTTGTTACAAAGGATATTACAAGCATACAGATTCATACAGAATCTTTAAAGATGTTGTGTGTAAACTTGTGAACTTTGGAAACTGTAAAAAAATCGTGAGTAATTATGACAAACGTAAGGAGATTAAAAATGAAATTAAATTGGAGAAATGTAGAAAGTCTTGTAGAACCACTTGAAGTTGATGCAATAACAACTCAAAGTGGTATTTATTTGAGAAAAGATATAACAGAATCAGATGGTAAATATACCTATAAAGAAGTTTTGTTATCAAATGATTACAGATATGACATTCTTGATACAGAAGAATATAAAGCTAAACTGCTTGATGATTTTAAAATTTTAGTCCAGGAAGAAAATGAAAATACACTTGCTGCAAAAAAAACTATTACAACAAGCATTGGAGATTTTTCAATTAAAACTCCAACATATGATTTTATTTTTTGCTTGATGGCATTGAAAGATTTACCAACAGGAATCCCTGCAGGAAAATTGAGGCTTGCTGATGGGACTGCAGTTCCTGCAATGACACAAGCACAAGTTCAAGCATTATATTTTGAGTTCACAACTCTTGTCGCTGAACTTGATACAAAGTTTGTAGGTTACAAAACAAACATAAATGCAGCTGCAACAATAGATGCACTTGAACAAATAGAAATAGTTTATTAGGAGTTCTCATGAATAGACCGATTGAGAACGTATTAAAGGCTTATTTAAAAGCTGAAAGGGGAAATGTATGGGAAGAATTATCAACAAGCTTAAAACAATATATATTAAAATTGATGATTGTCGTGAAGAAAAATTAAAAACTTTTTTAGCAAATGACATTTTAAAAGGATTTGATGAATTTAAAAATGCCGATGATTTACGCAAAGCAGCAGCACTTGCAGTTGTAAATGCAGTTTCTGCTTATGCTGCAACTTATGGAATGCCTGCACTTACGGATGATGTCAAAAACCAAATTGCCGAACAAAGTGCAAAAGTTTTCAAAAAACTAAATAAAAAACTGCAAGACAAACTTAATAAAAAATCAAAAGCATATTTAAAAAGACATGGGGAGGTGCAAGGTGATTGATTTCGAAAATCTTGATAAAAGCAGAATATATCTTGGTCTGCAATATGGTCAGAATAGTATCATAGCAAAAGAGATTCGCAGATTCTCAAAATGCTATGCACCTAACTCAAAAGATATACCAACACACACACTTGCCTTTGTTTACAGACTTAACTCTTGGTGGATATATGAATCTCACGCAAAAGGATATAAAGCCCTTGGAGTTCCAGAGGGAGTGCGAAGATACAAATTAAATATCTGGAATCATATCGAGGAGAAATCTTTAAATGAATTTAAAGCATTCCCACTTGATATTGATTTTGAAAATTTAGAACATTATATCGGAATGCCTTACGGAATCGGAGATATAAAAAGTCTATTGAGAGCATCTATATTCAGAAATAACGGAAAACAAAAAGATAGACAAGGTTTGATTTGTAGTGAATATATCGCTCTTTGTTATCCTACAATTTGCAAGTTCTACAATTTACCTGCTTATTGCATCACTCCTGCTCACTTCCAAAATTATTTAGAAGTGAACGAAATTATAAGTATGGAGGGATAATATGAACTGGCAAATAGATTGGCAAGTGTTGATTATTTCAATATTTGGTTCTGGTGGCATTGGTTGGATATTCGCAAGATTAGCAATTAAAGATTTGATTAGAACGGAATTACAGAATTATGTTGAGTGTAAATATTGCAACATGCAGCACGACAACCTAACTGGAATGATGAAATCAATAAACAAAAAATTAGACATCTTAATCAAAAAGGAGCTAGAATGAAGATTACAGAAAAAGGTATAAAATTAATAAAAAATTTTGAGGGCTGCAGACTTAAAGCATATAAATGCCCTGCAGGAATTGCAACAATCGGATATGGTCATACTAACAAAGTTCACATGGACGATGTAATAACTCAAGCCGATGCAGATAGATTATTAAAAGAAGATTTAATAATCCATGAAAATAATGTATCAAAACTTGTTAAAGTTTCATTAAATCAAAATCAATTTGATGCACTTGTTTGCCTCGAATACAATATCGGATATGGTAATCTTGCAAGTTCAACATTATTGAAAATGCTTAATTCAAAAAATTATAAAAGTGCAGCAAGTCAATTTGACAGATGGGTGTATGCAGGAAATAAAATTCTCCCCGGACTTGTCAAAAGACGGCACGCAGAAAAAGAACTATTCTTGGCATAATGCCATTGTTTTAATGTTCATTTTCCTCACTCGAAAGAGTGGGGATTTTTTTATGCAATTTTTTTATGTTTCAAAATATAAAGAATTTTGTTTGATTCTTTGCTCTGTAAAAAGTTTAAAATGCAATAAGCAACATTATTTACAGGATTTCGAGAAAGTTCGATTGTAACAGCGTCGTTCCCGCCATTTACAAATTGACCCTTTTTAAGGGTCTTTTTTGTTTGTGCTTGCTATAACTATAACCTTTCTAGGACCTTTTGATGGGAGTTTGAGTGGCAAGAGTGCCACATTTAGGCTAATTGAGGCTAGTCTTTAGCGTTGAGATTTAGATGAATGACTTGATGTTTCTTTGAAAAAGAAGCAGTTTAACCATTTTTATTTTATTAGATTTGTTTTTGGTAAATTACTTAGTTCAATAAGTATTGCGTATCTTATACTTCGTGATTTTACACCTTTAGGAAGCATGCTTTTTCTACCGAATTTATTGTACGTAGTAACAATGGTCGCTGTTTTTGGAATCTCTTGTTTTGAAAAATCCATTTCCCCAACTTCAATTATTATACCTTTTTCGGGTTGTATGCTTATCTTTGAAAGTTTTATTTCTCCAATATTTTTCCTATTACCCCAGTATCGTTGATGTTTATATAGCTTTTCCAATTCATTTTGTGTGGTGCCTATATAAAGTTTTGAATTTATTTCAGGTCTTTCTCTGTATATTTTAAAAGCATCTGATATTTGAGTTATTTTTACAGACATTGTTTTTGTGTTGTTTAGAATTTCTTTAGGAAGTTCAAAAGTTACAATATTATAATTTCCGGGGGTAATTTTTGTATCAACAATCAGTACATATTTAGATGTACAAGGATTGTGAATACAATTTTCTTCAATTGCTTTTAATATATATTTAGTTTGATTTGTACAAGCTTTCAAATCATTAATTATTTTTGCATCGCAAAGACTAATTGCTTCGATTGGACAGTCAATACCGGCAGCACAACCGAGAATCATCCCCGGTAATAGAAATGGTGCTAAAGCAGCACCTCCTGCTGCAACTATGGCTGCAGAACCTGCTCCTACCCCGACTGCAATTCCGGTGGGATTATTTTTTTATCATCATCGGGAGTAGGTGTCGGCGTTGGAGTTGGTGGAATTACAGATTCATCAAGAAAAATTTCAGGGATATAATTTCCATCTTCACCACAACTTGAACTGCAAAATCCATAATTAGAATGAAAAAAACAAGATAATATTAATATAAAGCTACATAAATAATTTTTATTTATCATATTCCGACCGCCGTTATAGTCATTACTCCATTGTAAACACCAGTATTTACACCATTCTTTGTATATACAATTGGGTTAAAAATTTGAGATGTATTATCTCCCCCCGGTGTGGCATTTATGATGTCGTAACTCGGAGTTATAGATAAATCACCAGGGTCAAAAGTGTAATGAGTTGTTGTATGTTCTAAACTGTCAAATGTAGGTATTACCTTTATTGACATTGGTGTATTTACTTTGTATTTAAATTTAACACTATCGTAAGTTATCTTATACCTGTAAGGATTGCTTTTATCTTTATTTATTGCAACATGGGGGATTTTATCTCCCGAATTGAATGGGATATTAAATTCTGAATATAATATTTTGTCAAAACCGAACTTCTCATCAAGAGCACCCTGTACTGTTACGGCTGCGTTATTTTCATCTTGTGCAAAAACAAATGTTCCAAAACTTAATACATATAATATGAAAAATATTTTTATATAATAATGTTTCATTTCCTACTTTACTCCTCTACAACTGAGTCTATCAATGAAATAGGTTTTTCTATATATCTAAATGGTGAAAATCAAGAATATATTTTTAGATTATACAAGTTGCTAATTAATTTATTTTAGAAATCGTTTAAGTTGCTTTTGAGATTGAGGAAATTAATGTTTAAGAAATTGATATTACCTTTAATAATGATATATATAATGACAAATTTGCCCGCACAAGCAGATGGAATAAGTCTGAATACAGCAGGAATAGTTCAAACTATGAGCGGGACTACTTTAAATTTGTCGATTCCAATTACTTTAACGACAGGGACTTTGAATAATAGATATTCTTATTACGTTTTGTTTCCAAATTCAACAATTAGCGGGCCTGTTGCTATTCCTACGACTAATATATCTTTATATAGACCATCTTTCGGAGGGTGGACAAATGTCACAAATATAAATACATCTTATTTTGTTGATTTTTTGACAACAAATACTTCCAATATAAAGACTATGCAAATGCAAATAAATGGATATGGCTCATATACCGCAGGAATTCATACAGTTCCAATCAGAATCGTTATAGTAAGTGGGAATGAGCAAACAGCTAGTATCGATTATAATTTAGTCTTGAATAGTAATGAGGTCTTAGAAATTACAGCCTCAACAGTTAATCCTCAAATTAAAATTGAGGAAGCTGATATTTTTAATCCTTCATTTATAAAATACAATGACTTGGATACTGTTTTAAAAATAAAAGCCAATATGCCTTGGAACTTATATTTGATAACATCTTCTGATTATTCCGGAGATACTTGTGATAGTTATTATGATTTATCAACAGCAGCTAGTTCTGGAGTTACGTTGTATCAAAATTCTCAACCAATTACGTTGAACCAAAAATACAAAATTGCATCAGGTACTTCCACAATTGACTCGAACAATAATCTTGTAGAAAAACCCATTACCGTTAGGTATAGAATTTCAAAGAAATCTGCAACGGTAGCCCCTCAAAGTGGAACTTACGATAAGCATATAAATTATCAGATAGAAAAGCAGTAGAGGAAATAAAATGAACATAAAAAATATATTTTTATCTTTAATTTGTCTTATGCAATTTAGTTCAATGGCCGATGCTTCCATAAAAGTAAGTCCTTTATTCGTAGAATTGAAATCTAATAATAGTAGAAATGATTTTGTGACAGCTTCGATAAACGTGGAAGCTGACAAAAATGAAACCGTCAGATACAAAATTTATCCGGAGTTTTTTAGAATTTCAGAAAAAGGCGATATGAATATTATAGATTTGAAAGATTCACCTGATTCGTTAATTCGAAATGCAAAATATGTTCCTAATGAATTTACTCTAAAAGACGGGAAGCCTCAAAAAGTAAGAATTACAGTTACAAATCTAAAACAGCTTCCTGTTGGAGAATCAAGAATGGTTGTGTTCTTTGAGGATGTGGCAACAAAAGAACTTTTATTATCAAATCCTAATCCAAATATGACAACAAAATTAATTGTAAAAACAAGAATAGGTGTTCCGATTTATTTTGATAAAGGAAATATAGCTAGAGCCGCTAATTTTGATGATTTATCTATTAAAAATAATGGTGATAAGAATCTAACTTACAATGTTAAATTATCATCAAAGGGAAACAGTAGAATAAGATGTTCAGGCAAGGCTCAGATAATAAAAGACGGTCAATTGGTCTCTGAATATAATCTTAATCCGATGGTGTTGGCTCAATCAAGTAACTATTTTAATTCGGGCGAAATACCTTTGAAAGACATAACTTCCGCCGGAAAATATAATTTACGATTAACAATTTCTTATCAAGATGGAAAAAATAAATTGAGAAAGATGTACAAAGAACAAATATTTGAGGTCAGTTCGGTTAAAACTTCTCAAATAAACCAAGACAATATAACAACAGAGAAAAATACAACCGCTCAAAAAATAGAAAACTATCAATAGTTATTATATATAACAATTATTTATTAAATAATCTTAAAATTAAGGGAGGAATTAATTAAATGAGATTAAAAAGTTTAACTGGGTTGCTATTAGTAGCAACAATGATTTCAACTGCAACAATGAGCTATGCCGAGGAAAGTAGCAGTAGTAGTGGGTGTTCAAAGAGTGCAGATTGTACGGTTCAAGCAGTAATGCCATCTTGTATTTGTATTACAGCTACTGCACCATTGGTTTCAGGTAATTTGGATTGCCAAACAGGTAAATTTTCAAGCGCTGCACCAATTGCAAGTTATTCAGTAAAAACGAATGATAAAACAGTAAAATTGTATCTTTCAGCAAAGAATATATGTAGTAATGGCTCTGCAAATTCTTTTTTTCAAGATGGAGCATCAAATAATTATATAGTTTTAACAAATACAGGAACTAATCAAGCAAACACATCAGCTGTAACAAATTGTAAGTCTATCACTCCAGCACCTTCTCCGGGAAGTAATCCTAATGCAATAGCATTTGGCATCAGTGAGTTTAATTATAATTCTGCAGTAGTGTCGCCAACTTCATTTGAGAATACCAAAGGTCAATACACATTTGCTCCAACGATAATAACTTCTTCAACAGGAATACCTTTTACAGTTGCTTTAGCTACTACGAATAGAGCAGGAACGTGGGGATATGAAACTGATTTGGCTGGAAATTATCAATCCATTGTAACACTCAGTTCCGTTTCATTGTAAGTGGCGAATTATGAAGTTTACAAAATATATTATTTTATCTTTGATATTGGTTGAATTAGTAGCTCCTTGTTCTTTTGGGGCTACTAATATCTCCGCAACTTTAAAAGTTAATGTTTCATCAAGTATTCAGATAAAAGCATTAAATTCAAAAGAAGTTACATCTATCGATTGTAATAGTGGAAATATGACACTTGTGAGTCCTCAATTTTCGCTAAAAAGTAATTGTAACTGTGCGAAAATAGGAATGACGGCATCTGTACAAGGCAAAACGACCAGAACGGCATTTTGTGAAATTGACGGGGTCCCTTGCCTTACCTTTGCAAATACTTCGATGGGATTTATCCCTTCTGATTCTAGTATAATTTCAGCACAACACTCAGGTGCTTCAGCCTCTTCTAATCCGAATGTTATTTCTTATCCTGTTACAACCGGTCCCAATACAGGGTCTTTAACTATGACTTTTTCAAATGCAAGAAGTCCCTTTGGCTCTGGAAAATATTTTTCAATAGCTAAGACTGGTGGAGGAGTTTTGAATGGGAGCGTGAGACTCAACATTTCCGGAGCTCCTGCTTCTGGAACTTATCTTTTTGGTAGCGATTCAGCAGGTACTTATCAGGCAATAGTTACTGTTTCAGCATATGAATTGTAAAAGTTTGATTAATTATCAATATAAATAGATTTAAAAATTAATGATAAAAAGTTTGATTAAATTACTAATCCTATTTTTAATAGGTTTATTTTCTTTGCCAGTATTTGCGGCTTGTGCCAATCCCGAAAATACAATTTCTTATATTGTCATTAATGACCAAGATACTTTTGATGTTGAAATCTTGTATCTTCCAAATTCTCAAATTTATCTTCCTTTTAAACAAATGGCAGTTTTGTTTGATATCCCCTTTAAAGTTAATCATGGGGCTAATGAAATCTGTTTTGAAACTCCTGACCACCAAAAAGGGGTCGTTTCTCTTAGCAATATTAAACTCGACAACAAAGTTATTTCCACTGCTAAAAATTATTATTTAAAATCCGGAATAATGGCAGATATAAAAGATGAGATTTTTGTCCCTCCTCAAGTTTTAGGCGACCTTTTTGGAGTCGCTTTTAATCCAAAATCTGATGATTTATCGGTAGAGGCAACGACTGAACGAAATTTATCAGCTTTAAAAAAAGAAGAATTAATAGATTCATCAGGTAATTCTAAACAAATTAAAGGCTATACGCAAATTGTCTTGCCTGATGAAAAGAGAAAAATCTCTCTTGATAGGGTTTCATTTAATAATAATACGACTTCAGATTCGTATGCACAAATGTTATATAACCAAATGAATTCCAATTTCATGTTTAATAATAACACTCAAATAGCTATGAATGGGCAAGCTTATGGCGGTAAATATACCATTGATTATAACACTTTTAATTACACTGATAAGCTATTCTCTTTTGGAGGGTTAGGATTAAGGTATGAAAATGAGTATAAAAACAATTATTATCAAGTAGGAAAAGTTTCTGGAATTGGGGCTGAAAACTCAATTGGTGAAAATACGTTTGGCATAAATATTAAAAATTACAATGAAAATGAAAAAAAAATAGAAGATAAAAACGGATATGTATCCGCCGGAAGTATCGTAAATGTCTACGTAAATGGTGATTTTTTAGAATCTTTAAATACTTATAACGGCTACTATTCTTTAAAAGAGGCACATCTTCCTAAAAATTTATTAAGTATAAAACTTGAGGAAGAAAAAGAAACTGGTGAAAAAAACACATTTTTTGATGAAAAATATGATACATCTGATTATAGGTTCAAAAAAAGAAAGCCCAAGAATGTTTTTTTAATTGGTGCAAACGGCTTTAATAATAGGTTGTGGGCTGAAAATGGGGCTTTATATGCCGCAAATGCTAAGAAATTAGTTATTGGACTAAGTGATACAAGGGTTATTACAGATAAGTTACAAATTGAAAACAAAATAACAGCTGACAAAATAGTGAAAGCACCTGATTATAATATTTGGGGAATGTCTTATTCAAAGGCACCTAGTTTGTATTCCGGTACTTATATTAATTCTAACAATTTGGAAGGAGTAACTTGTTCAACAGATGCAGAATATCGTTTTAATAAAAATCTTTCACTTTTTTCAACCTTAGCACTCAGTGCTAGTAATGATAAATCGATATCTCAATTAGGTGCAGGTTATAAAGCAGAAATTTCGCCACGATTTAAAACTGAAAAATATGAAATTAATGCAAGAGCATACAATTATTCTCCTTCATTTTATCTTGCAGCAACGGAGTTTGGTACTGTGACAGACAGACTTGGAGTTGGGATAAATGCTTCAGGTGATACAAAAGTCGGAAATATCGGATTTAGTCTTAACCATTATTATTCTAATTTGAATCATAAATTCGAAAATGGAATTATGAAATTCAATGAATTGAATTTTAGATATTCTCTTTCTTTGAGTAAATATGGAAACGTAAATATCAATACAAATATTCGCCAAGGTGAAAATGATACAACAATGGTAAATAACACATATTACAACGTTGAGTATAATAAGAATATTGGCAGAAATTTGTATCTTACAATTGGGCAAAATGTCAGCAATTTAAAGACTGAATCTTTTATCCCCCAATCGTCTTACTCTGACACATCTTCAGAATATAAAATGCAATATACAAAATTAAATTGGCAGATTCCCAGTGGAAAAGGCGGTCTTCAAATTGCGAATGAAGGCGTGAAAATCGGTGGAAATAATTTTATTAATGATTATCAAATAGCAAGAATCGAATATACATTTCCAATGTTAAAAAGAATCAATTTATCTATTGGTACAGGTTATCGTTATACAGGTGATATCCCCGGGTTTGAGTATCTCGTGAAATTAGGCTATTCGACTAAGTCAGGAAGGACATATTTTTTGAATTATCAATATAGCAAGCTTAATGGCTATATGGTTGATAATATGTTCATTCCGGGGAGCAATCGACATTCGATTAACCTTTCGGTTAATGATAATTTTGCTGTTTTAAATGGCTTACGCTCAGTTGGAATTACTGATAGGAATAAGGGGTTTGTTAATGTCGTGGCTTATTTAGACAAAAATGAAAATGGTAAATTTGATAAAAGTGATGTAAAAGTTAAAGGTGTTCCAATAAAATGTAGTTGGAAAAATGAGATTATATATACAAATTCAAAAGGTACTATTCCTGTACAGGCAATTAATCAAGGTGTATATCAAATAAGCGTTGATACGGAATCGCTTCCTACTATACTATCTCTTTCAAAGGAGTGTAAAGAATCAAATATTGTAAAAATAGATGCTGAAAAAAATACTAATATTGAAATTCCGATTGAAAGTTCTGTCGGAAATATAACCGGCAAATTAGTTATCAAAGATGATTTCGATAGGGATTTGCCTATAAAAGACTTTATAATTGTTGTTGATGATAATGACGGCAATGAAATAGCTTATACTACTGTTAATAATGACGGAAGCTATTATTTTTCAGGAATAAAACCGGGTAAATATACGGTTAAACTTGATAACTCATTTATTGAAGACTATTCATTAGAAACAATTGAAGGTATGAGCGAAAAGCATTTTGAGATTCCTTATGTATATAAAAAATTTGTTGAAATAAATGATTTAAATTTAGAATATAAAAGCTTGTGATTATTTGATTTTACAACTATGGTTAAGTGTAATGATTGATTTTCTTTTTGTTGAGGTATTTTCTTGAAAATGGAGCAAATATCTTCAAGAGTAAGCAAATACTCAAGCAGCACAATTCAAAACCGAATAAAATCTATTTTAAAAATCTTCCAAAAGAAGTTCAAGGACTTAAGCTCTTGCCAAATGGCACACTATAATAGCAGGTAAGGTTGCGTGTCTGTTTTATCTATCTTAATTTATAAATTCATTTTTTTAATTATAAACGGATAAATTGCTGTTATAAAAAGTCCTAAAAACATCAATAAAAAGCAAGTTGCCTTTGCGTAGCCCAAAATATCTATTAAATACTTTTCGCCAACTCCGAGTACAAGTCCAATAACCAAAGCACCTGTTAAAAATCTAAAAATCTTACGTAAAACAGTTCCGTTTTCAGGCACAAAATTTATAAATTTTCTTTCAACAATCCACCCCGTAAAAAATCCGAGCAAATATCCAAAGCAAACAAAAGAGCCATCTTTAATCCATGCAGGGTCAACTAGGATTTTGCCATTCAAATAATCTATCGGAAAATTTTTAACCAAAACATATCTTTCATATAAACAAGTAAGAGCCATCGCTACACAATAAGCTATAACATCACGATTTTTGCCATTATTTATCCAATTTATTAAATATTTTGCAATAAACCAAACCCCGACACCCACAATTATTGAAACGATAACATCTTGAGGAGTGTGAACCCCGATATAATTACGAGAAAAAGCAACCAAAACAACCATAGCAAAAAATATATTTCTTATTACTTTTTTATCCCATTTCAAAAAAGCATAACCACCCCAAACAGCCATAGAGTTGGCAGTATGTCCACTTGGGAAAGAGTACCCATATGCCATTTTCATAGCAGACTTTATCGGATGCACTTCAGAATTCAAAATCCAAGGACGATATATGCAAGCGGTCATTTTCAACATTTGGGTTATCCAAAACGAAATAGCAACAGTGAACAACAAAAACACACCGTCTTTTTTGTTTACACACCAATATATGCACGAAACAAAAAGCAATGGTATCAAAAACTCACCGAACATCGTCACAATAAGAAAAAAATGGTCTAAAATTCCATTAGTCATTTCTCGAAAATGTTGCAATAACAAAAGATAAGAAATTTGTGATTTCAAATACATAAAAAATCCTTTATAATAATAAAGGATATTTTATCATAATATATTAAAATACAAAAAAGGGGTAAGAATGAAAAAATTATTAACTGCATTAACTATTTTAACTTTGATGACACTTCCTGCATTTGCAGAACCAATGCAAATAAAAGTAAAAGCAATATCTTACATCTCAACAAAAACCCCAACCCCCTATATAAATGTAACGACCTTAGCAGATGCAACCTTACCTACAGATTTATTTTTGCCAAAAGGAACGATATTATATGGCAACATGATTGACATTGTGCAACCACAAAAATACGGCAAAAATGCAACCTTCTCATTTCAATTAACCGAATATAAAAAAGCAAATGGAATTAAACAAACATTAGCCCAACCTATTATTCTCAAATACAAACAACAAATGCGACCAAATTTCGAACGTTCAACTTTTAGCGTAGAAGGCAATAATGGATGGGCAACAGAGTTTTCACCACATGACATTACGCTCATGAAAGAAAGCACAAGTCCTGTAGATTTTTTAAAAAAAGAAATGATAAAAGATTCAATATTTGATACAGGATGGCAAATTGAACTAAAACCGGGAAATACACTTTTCTTCAAATACGAAAACTAGCATTGTTGTAAAGTTTTGTTAAAAAAACAGCAAAAAACACTAAAAAAGTTAAATATACCGCATGATTACGCCGATTAACATGTTACCAAAAAGCACTTTACTATATTGTAACGGAAAAGGGAATAAGTTATGTGGATTGATTTACTGTTAAAACTCGCAGGTAGCGGGAAAGCAACAAATAGCGGAATTAAACAAGAAGATATAGACAAGCTGAAAGAAGCACAAGAGCAAGGAATCTTGGGTGCATCTATTTTTTCACAAGACATTTCGT